>JAQTRE010000003.1 GCA_028711995.1 Dehalococcoidia bacterium
GGAGTGGCAGGACCGGATGAACTCGAGGGGAAGCCTGTGGGTACAGTCTACATCGGAATCACAGATGGAGAAATAACACGATCAATACACGTTGCTTTTCCACAGCAACGTCCAAGAATCAAACGCTATGCAGCCATGGGGGCCCTCTTTGAGCTGAGGCGCCTTTTGCTGGAGAAGACTCACAATTGATTGCGAACCATGTCAAGGAGTTTCTTCAATATCCTGGCAGTCGCTCCCCAGATAACATCATCCCCTGAGTGAAAAAAGTAGGCCGGAACCGTTTCCCCTCTGTTGTCTATCGCTATCCCTTCCTCAAAGTTGGATTCGTCCAAGACCACTTCGACGGGCACTTCCACCAGTCGATCCACCTCCTCAACCGACAGTTTAAACTCGTACGGATAAGGAATCACGGCCAAGAAAGGGTGGATGATAAACAGGCTGCCGATGGTTCTCTCGTCATCGAGCTCGCCCAATACCTCTACGTCATCAGGCCGGAGGCCAACTTCCTCATAGCCTTCTCTCAGGGCAGTGGCCAGGACGTCGTAATCGGACTCATCCTTTTTCCCTCCCGGAAAAGATATCTGGCCCTTGTGACTCATAACCGTATCGGTTCTTTTTATGAACAGAATATGATATTGGCCCGCCTTTCTATAGACAGGGACGAGCACGGCTGAAGAAACTAGGTCCGAATCCGTCAGGCGCCTCTTTTCCCGCTGGAAGAGCATTTGCTTCAGACTTTCCTTTGTTACCTTCACTCTGACCTCACAAGAAATCGGCGCGCATGTGGCGATCCCGTTGCCGCTTTGACATCATTTCCAGAAAACCCGGGCTCCTCCCTCGTTCGCCATGACACCCCATATTTTGGAAACTGCTATTTTCAGATTATCAGACGGCTGCCTTACGGCGGGCAATACCCCCCGTAAACGCCAAGAAGAGGATAGCACACCACGAGACAGCTGCCAACCTGATGCTCAGGGATTACCTACCGTAAGTTGACAGTTACTACACTGCACTCAAAGTTGACCATATCAAAGCGGAAGGACTATAATAGCTATTGGGATACAGAATGTCTCTACATGAGTCTTGTGGTGTATTTGGAATTTATGCTCCTGGTGAAGATATAGCAAGGCTCACCTATTTTGCCCTCTACGCTCTTCAACACCGCGGTCAGGAAAGCTCAGGTATTGCCGCCAGCAATGGATATTCCATTCGCCTTCATGCGGACATGGGATTAGTGGCCCAGGTATTCGATGAAGATATCCTGGGGCAGCTAACGGGTAAGATCGCGATCGGCCATAATCGCTACTCCACCACCGGATCAAGCCGCATCATTAATGCCCAGCCGATCATCGTGCCCAGCCCCTTCGGTGATATCGCGCTGGGCCATAATGGAAATCTGATCAACGCCACTTATCTCAAGCAGGGGCTTGAAAGTGAAGGGTACGCTTTCCGCACCACCACTGATTCTGAAGTGATCGCTCACTTATTGGCATCGGCACCGGGAAAAACATTCGTAGAGAAAATGCGATATGCCATGGCAAGGCTTCAGGGTGCCTACAGCCTGGTGATCATGACAAAGGATAAACTTTTCGGCATAAGGGATCCGCTGGGAGTGCGCCCTTTGTGTCTGGGATCTTTGAACGGTCATTGGGTATTATCTTCGGAGAGTTGTGCTCTGGATCAACTCGGGATGAATTTTGTCCGGGAAATAATGCCGGGCGAAATTGTGATGATCGATGAATCCGGACTTCATAGTTTTCCTTCTGATAATCCCCAACCTGAGAGAGCGCTCTGCGTTTTCGAGTACATCTATTTTGCGCGTCCCGATAGTATTATCGGCGGACGGCATCTTTACCCTTCACGAATGGCAATGGGCGCGAGGCTGGCTCGCGACTATCCGGTAGATGCTGATATTGTGATAGGTGTGCCGGATTCAGCAACCGCTGCCAGTGTGGGATACTCCAGAGCGTCCGGCATTCCCTTCAGCGAGGGATTATTGAAAAGCCGCTATGTGGGGCGCACCTTCATCCAACCCGATCAGCGCCTGAGGGACGTTGGCGTCAGACTGAAGTTCAGCCCCCTGCCGGACGTGCTTGCAGGCAAGCGGGTAGTGGTGGTTGATGACAGTATTGTGCGTGGCACAACTACGCCCAGGATCGTTGCCCTTCTGAAAAAAGCCGGGGCAAAGGAAATTCATGTGAGAATCTGCGCTCCGCCCATCCGTCACCCCTGCGTTTTCGGCATAGACATGGCCACCCGCCGGGAGCTTATCGCTGCGCAGAGAACCGTCCCCGAAATCCGTGAGGTGATTGGGGCCGACTCGCTTGGATATCAGAGTATTGAAGGACTGATTGAGTCAGTCGATCTCCCCAGGGAGAGTCTGTGTCTGGCTTGTTTCACCGGGAATTATCCCGTACCTATCCAGCTTGAAATGGATAAGTTTGCTTTGGAGACTGTCTGAGGAAATGCCAAAACAACCCGATAAAGAAACCTATGCCGGGGCCGGTGTCGATATCGATGCCGCCATCCGGGCCAAAGACCTGATAAAGCAGCACTCCCGCATCACCAGGAATTCGAGCGTGCTCAGCGATATCGGCTTCTTCAACGGACTTTTCGAACTCAAAGGGTATCGAGAGCCGGTTCTGGTTTCCAGCGCCGATGGTGTGGGCACCAAGCTCAAGATCGCCGCCGCTCTGGATAAGCACGATACCATCGGCATCGACCTGGTCAATCACTGTGTGAATGATATCCTCCCTTCGGGAGCCGACCCCCTGTTCTTCCTCGATTACATCGGCGCCGGAAAGCTTGTCCCGGAACAGATCAGCGAAGTTGTGAAAGGGCTGGCTCAAGCCTGCAAGGATGTTGGCTGCGTCCTTATCGGTGGCGAAACCGCGGAGATGCCCGGAACTTACGCTCTGGGCGATTATGACCTGGTGGGATTCATCGTCGGCGCGGTCGAGAAAGGAAACCTCCCCAATATGAAGTCGACCCAACAAGGTGACGCCATCATCGGGCTTCCTTCAAGCGGACTCCACACCAACGGGTATTCGCTGGCCAGGAAGGTGTTCGCCATCGGGGCCGGGGATGAGTCACGTTCTTTGTTGAAAACTTATCATGCCGAACTCAGTGGTACGCTGGGAGAGGCCTTGCTCAAGCCGCATCGCTGCTACTATCATCAGTTGAAACCTCTGCTGCCCAAGATCAAGGGATTGGCCCATATCACCGGCGGCGGTTTCTGGGATAACATTCCGCGCTCTCTTCCCTCCGGCGTTTCGGCGCATATCCGGAAGGGGAGCTGGGACATTTTACCCATTTTCGAACTGATCCGCTCTCAAGGCCATATCGATGAGCATGAAATGTATCATGTCTTCAATATGGGAATCGGAATGGTGATCTTCTGCCCGCCCGGCGAAGCCGACGGCATGCTGAAGGCTCTGCCTGAGGCCAAAGTCATCGGGGAAGTGGTCAAAGGGGATGGGCGGGTCTTCATCGATTAGTTATCTCTCCCTCACTAGCGTGCTGAAATAGTTTGACTCAACCCCCTAGGCCCCACTCGTTGGGGGAATTGTAAGGGCGTATAATGATACGCCCCTACCGGGGCACCCTCAGGCCCCCGGAAGGAGGAATCCTTCACCTCTTTTTCAACAGCCTGCTAGAGTTACGTTCTCGACCGCGTGTATCTTCCCTCGGTAAACACTTCATCGGAAGTGTAATCGGCGGGGAAATAAGCCTCGCTCTTCTTGTATCTTTCAGGATCGTATCGGTCGAGCTTGAGCACAGCGCGCTTGGCATCGATGAGCGCAATTGTAGCTTGGAGCGCTTTTTCAACATCGGGCTCGAAGTGCAGCGCCGCACCAACCTTCTTCTGATAGCCTTCGGTCAACAACCCCATCACCTCGGGGCTGTTGCTAAACGGATGGGGGCCGATCATCCATGTGGTCACACCGGAAGCCACAAAGTACGTCCCGATGGAAACCGCCTTCTCGCTCATCCACTCCGGGGCAAATCCGACTACAGGCGCATCGCTGATATCCTCACCCAACCCTCCCTCGGTAGCACATTGGGCCAGCAAGGTCAAAATGCGTGAGTTATCGACGCATGACCCCATGTGCAATACGGGCGGAATGCCGATCGTCTGACAAATCTCCCTCAGGCCGGGACCGGCAAGAGTCATCATCTCCGGCGTCAGAAGCCCCTGTTTGGCATCAGCAATAGCATTGCAGCCGGTAGTGACCACCAGGATATCATTCTTGATCAGCTCTCTGACGATATAAGTCTGGTAATCATCCTGCGTCAGCCGGGCATTGTTGCAGCCGACTACGCCCGCTGCGCCTCTGATCCGGCCATTGGCGATGTTATCGATCAGCGGCCTCAGCGACTGCCGGAAACTGCCGCCCAGCATATAGTTGATATACTCGTGGGAAAATCCGGCAACCAGATTGTTCACATAGTTCGGGATCCGAGTCTTTTTTCGATTGGGGAAATTATCGATCGCCCTTCGGAGTATCTTCTCGGCGTGTTCCAGGCCGTGTTCTTCGTCAAATTCCATGTAAGTGCTGCCGGTTATTTTGGCTTTCGGCGAAGTGCTGATGATCTCGGTATGATATTTTCCGGCTACTGCCACCAGGCCTTCCATCACGCACTGGATATCCACCACCATTGCTTCCACAGCACCGGTCACCATAGCGAATTCCTGTGAGAGGAAATTACCGAGCAGCGAGACCCCCTGGCGCATAAGAATCTTGTTAGCAGTACAGCACATGCCAGCAAGATTGATCCCTTTGGCACCCTTGGATTTGGCGTATTCGATAATTTCGGGATTACTGGCAGCCTCCACCATCATCATGGAGAGGTTCGGCTCGTGGCCATGGATAACAACGTTCACGTCATCATTACTCAGAACACCAAAATTGGCCCTCGCCTGCACTGGTCCGGGAGTGCCGAAGAGGATATCGCTGATATCGGTCCCCAGCATCGATCCGCCCCAGCCGTCACTCAGAGCGGTCCTTAAGGCCTGACTCATAATATGCTCAGCATCCTGATCAACTCCCGCAGTGGTGCGGTGCATCATCTCCACGACTTCGCGATCAATGCCGCGCGGGGCGATGCCCAGCTTTCTCCAGATCGCCTGTCGCTTCAGAGGCGCCCTCCTCAGATAGTCCAGTTCCTTCTGCGTGCTGCTGAAATTCCCCAGCGCTTTGAGGGCAATTTCCTTGCCGATCTCCTCATTTGAGCGCCCTTTTGTCTTGATGCCCAGAAGCTCGGCTACCGCTATCATTTTGCCCTGATCCTTAACCTTGAAATCCGGGGCATGTCCTTCGCAAGCGGCAAGAAGCGTGAGTGCCATATCGCGGCCGTGGTCAGAGTGAGCCGCTGCTCCACCGGCAATGGCTCTGGCATAGTTCCTGGCGGCAACAGTAGCCCTGGTTGCGCCGCACAAACCTGTTTGAGTCTTACCTGTGAGACGGCAGGGTCCCATGAAACAGCTTTTGCAGCAGGCAGCAACTCCTCCGATGGGGCATGCTTTGACCGCATCAGCACGCTGAAATATCGTATCAACCCCCTCTGTCGCACAGATATCAAGTAACTCCACTGTAGTTGGGTCAATACTTTTAATAAAGGGCCTTTCCTTTTCGCCCATTTCTGCCTCCCAAAGGATCTTTTCCCGCTGACGGGGAAAGATCAATTCCATTTCTATGCTATCGCACCGCATCTGAAGTGTAAAGTTTCTCCCAATCTCAATTTACTACTGGAACATTTTGTAGGTTTGGGAGTTGCGAAAAGGGAAGATGTCGGACCTATACAACTGGGCCTCGAAGCGCTATAATAGCACTGTAATTGTCAAAATCGGCAATCGGGCTGAGGAATGCTAAGCGTAAAAAGTTATCTTCTCCATCCCCTCCCCATGGCTCCCTCGAAGGGCAACCTGCCGGCCATGAAAAACATGGAATGGGCCTTTATCTTCATTCGCTTTCTGGAGGTTCCCTTTGGACTTCTCATGGCACGATGGCATGATCCTGCCTCCACCCCATTGTTCGTGGCCATGGTTGGAATTTTCGGTTTCTGCAATATCATCGCCTGTCTCCTGAATTACACCATCAAGAGCCCGAACGCTCAATGGATGCTGGGGGCCAGCATGCTAATCGCCGATGCCTTAGCGCTTTGGTACGGGATACTGCAATTCACCCATGACCCAAACACTGCGGCGTATGCCTACTTTGTCCTGGTGATTATAGAAGGCGCGGTGCGATTTGGACTGATGGGGAGCCTGGCCATGGGATTTGTGTTTGCACTAGGCTTGTGTTCTGCCTATATCTACCGCTCTTCGGCATATGATATAGGCTTCAGTATTCATGGTTATGCATACTGGACTATCTTCATGATGCTGATTGCCCTGACGGTTGGCTTGATCGTCCGGGAGAACCAGAGAGATCGGCAAGTGAATGAACGGCTGGCAAAAACGAAAGCTTCGTTGGCAGAACGCAACCGCATCGCATGCGATTTACATGATACGGTATTGAAAACACTCCATGGCCTTTCACTGGAGGCATATGCGCTCCAAAAGCAACCTCTGCCTTCGGCTACCAAGGAGAAGCTAAGGTACATTGAAAGTACATGCCGCCAGTCAAGCCAGGAGATCAGAAACATCGTCTACGAGCTCCGCAATAATGATAATGAAGCAAGCATATTTTTGCAGATGTCACGGATATTGGATGACTGGAACAAAGAAACCGGTATAGCCACATCCCTTACTCGCACTGGGAATGAAGACCTGAGCCTCCCATCGATAATCAGCTACCATCTTTGCTGTGTGCTGTCTGAGGCCTTGACCAATATCCAGAAACACGCCTCTGCTTCGCACGTGCAGGTGTTGGTTGAGGTGCTTGAAACCGAGCTGGAAATCAGGATCCACGATAACGGGTGCGGTATTACATTCGCCGGAGAATACCTGCATAACCTCCCACGCCAAGGGAAATTTGGCATATTCGGAATGAAAGAGCGTATCGAACACATCGGCGGCCAATTGGCCATCGAAAACAAGATTGGCGCACAGTTGATGATAAAGATACCGCTGTCTTCTCAGGGGATTTGGCGATGAGCCGGACAACAGTTCTGATTGTCGATGATAATCTGATCATCCGGAGGGGTCTCAAGAGCCTGCTGGCCAACGAACCTGATCTCACGGTCGTGGGAGAAGCTTCAACAGGCTCAGAGGCCATTCACTGGATGGCAAAAACATCAGCGGATGTGGTATTGATGGACATTCGAATGCCCGGTATGGATGGCATCAAGGCTACGGCGGAGATTATGCGATTAAGGCCCAGGGCAAACATTCTGGTAATTACCGCGCTGGACAATCCCAATACTCTGGCACAGACACTGATGGCCGGGGCCAAAGGGTGTCTCGAATACAGCCGCTTTTCCCCGGAGGAACTCTTGAAAG
Source organism: Dehalococcoidia bacterium (assembly GCA_028711995.1). Taxonomy (NCBI): domain Bacteria; kingdom Bacillati; phylum Chloroflexota; class Dehalococcoidia; species Dehalococcoidia bacterium. Next base: position 7,445 of record JAQTRE010000003.1, read on the forward strand.
CCGTACGCACAGTCGCATCGGGCAGCAGAATGGAGATATCACCCGCCGTTGCCCTGGCACTGCTCAACATCACTCGCAATGGCCCTTTAGAGCAAAAATACGCGCAAAGATGGACGAGCGAGATCGGCATCACATCCAGGGAGATGGATATCCTCGATCTAATGGTGACGAAAAAGAGTAATGCTGAAATCGCCGTAGTTCTGGGCATCACAGAGAAAACAGTCAAGAATCATATTAACAGCATCTACGCTAAACTGAAAATCAAAAACCGCTATGAGATCATCAACCTTAAAGCAAAGCATTCGCCTTGAAGTACTGGCGCCCTCGTGGAGGCCGCCGCAAAATCCCTATCAACCCCCTCAATCCCCCAACTCTTTGGGGGAGGAAAAGAAGATTTCGGGGACACCCCTAAAACCCCGGCAATGAAATATCTCTGCACTCTCATACCCAACTCTCGTTCTAGCCTGACGCAGGGACATCATCCTTCCCGCCTTTTCGGAAAACCAATCCTTTGGCATCAACATCCGCAACGACGTTGTCCCCCTCCTGAAACTCTCCCTGCAAAATCTTCTTGGAGAGCGGGTTCTCCACAAAACGCTGAATGGCGCGGCGCAACGGACGAGCCCCATACAAGGGATCAAAGCCTTCCTTAGCCAGCCATGACTTCGCCTCGGCCGTCAGCGCAACAGTGATCTGCCGCTCTTCCAAGCGCTCTTGAAGCTCATTCAGCATAAGTTCCACGATCTGATGGATTTGCTCTTCGCTCAGCTCATCGAAGATGATGATCTCATCGATCCGGTTGAGAAACTCCGGACGGAACGTCCGCTTGAGAGTGTCTTCAACCGCGCTTTTCTTACGCTGACGGTCGGCCTTGGTCTCATCACTGCGGCGAAAGCCGATTGTCCCTCGCTGAAATTCCAGGCTCCCTAGATTGCTGGTCATAATAACCACCGTGTTCTTGAAATCCACCGTGCGCCCATGTCCATCCGTCAGTTGCCCATCCTCCAGAATTTGCAGCAGAATATTGAAGACATCCGGATGGGCTTTCTCGATCTCATCGAAGAGAATCACCCGATAAGGACGGCGGCGGATAATCTCGGTGAGCTGCCCCCCTTCCTCATATCCGATGCACCCCGGCGGCGCTCCGATCAGGCGAGATACGGTATGTTTCTCCATATACTCCGACATGTCCATTCTGACCAGCGCCTCTTCCTCATCAAAGAGAAACTCGGCCAGAGCCCGGGCAAGTTCCGTTTTGCCCACACCGGTGGGGCCGAGGAAAATGAAGCTGCCGATGGGCCTCCTGGGATCTTTCAGCCCGGCACGGGCGCGCCTGATTGCATCGGAGATGGCGGCTATGGCCTCATCCTGCCCAACCACACGTTCATGGAGTCGCTCTTCCATATCGACCAGCTTCTCGCTTTCTCCTTCCAGCATACGGCTGGGAGGAATACCCGTCCATTTGGAGATCAGTTGGGCAATGTCTTCCTCATCAACGACCCTATCGATTTTCTCCTCCTTCAGCCAGCGGCTCCTCTCTTCATTGTATTGCTGTTCAATACCCAATCTCTCGGCCTTCAAGTTGGCTGCCTTCTCGTAGTCACTTCTCTGTGCCGCAGCTTCCTCTTCATCCGTCAGATATCTGAGCTTTTGTACCAGCTCTTTGATCTCGGGAGGATAGCTTTCGGAATCGATTCGCAGCTTGGCGGCCGCCTCATCGATCAGATCGATGGCCTTATCGGGAAGAAAACGGCCGGAGACATAACGATCGCTGAGTTTGGCTGCCGCTTCAAGAGCAGAGTCCGTGATCTGGATTTTGTGGTGCGATTCGTATTTGGGACGCAGCCCTCTCAGCATCTCGATGGTCGTCTCCACACTCGGCTCATCGATGAGCACCGGCTGAAATCGCCTCTCCAAAGCGGCATCTTTTTCGATCCGCTCCCGATACTCATCCAGCGTAGTAGCCCCAATGCACTGCAACTCTCCCCGAGCTAATGCCGGTTTCAACATATTGGACGCATCGATTGCTCCCTCGGCGGCACCGGCACCCACCACCGTGTGCAGTTCATCAATGAAGAGGATGATCTCGCCCTGAGCCCGGCGGACTTCATCCATTACCGCTTTGAGGCGTTCCTCGAATTCGCCGCGAAACTTGCTTCCGGCCACCAGGGACCCCATATCCAGCGCGATCACCCGGCGTCCTCTCAATGACTCCGGCACATCATCGGCAGCCACTTTCTGGGCCAGCCCTTCAGCAATCGCCGTCTTGCCCACCCCGACCTCCCCGATGATCACAGGGTTATTCTTGGTGCGACGGGTCAATACCTGCATCACGCGCTTTATCTCTTCTTCGCGCCCGATAACCGGATCGAGTTTCCCTTCGAGCGCCAGCATAGTCAGGTCCCGGCTGTATTTTTCCAAAGCCTTGTATTTGCTCTCCGGCCGAGAATCGGTCACTCTTTGACCGCCGCGGATATCCTGCAAAACCCTGTAAACCTTTTCCTGGTCAATGCCAAAGGTCTCAAAGATTGGCGCCAACTGTCCTCCCCTTTCACCCACAATAGCAATCAGGACGTGCTCGGTACTGACGAACTCATCCTGGAGGCGATTGGCCTCCGCATCGGCATTCTGTAACAATTGCATCACCCGAGGGGTGGCATAGAATTGAACGCTTTCATAGGCCACTTTGGGGCTGCGTTCCAGAATTGCCTCCGTCATTTGCCGAACCTGCGCGGGGGCTACACCGAGTTGGCGCAATATTTCATCCGTCAGGCCATGCTCTTGATTTAGCAGCGCCAGAAGGATATGCTCCACATCCCATTGGCTGTGGCGAAACTTCCTCACCAGTTCCTGTGAAGCTGCCAGAACCGCCTGAGCCTGCTCCGTGAATCTATCCGGTCTCATCATGTCACACCTCCTGCCAAACAACGATAGCGGCTGGCCTCATTCATTCTTTGTCCTTCCCTCCACCTCCGCCAGGATTGCCTGCATTTTTTGCTCCATCTCGGCCATCTCCTGGGTTAGCCTGAGGATCACCTCAACCCCGGCGAGGTTCACACCTAGATCATCAACCAACGTCTTTATGTGACGAAGCTTTTCGATATCACCGGGGGAATAAAGCCGCTGATTGCCGCGGGAACGGGACGGCTGAATGATCCCTTCCCGTTCGTAATATCGCAGCGTCTGCGCATGAACCCCGATCATCCTGGCTGCCACACTGATCACATAGCAAGGCTCCGCATCCTTCGATTTCATCTCCATACTCCCAAACCAAAAAGACTTTGCGAAGTTATAACAACCCTCTGATCAAATTGTAGTAAGGTGAAGATTACCCGTCAAGATTGCGATAAACTGATCATCATAATACCTGATAATGAGATTGAATGTTGAAAGATACAAAAGCAACGGGGGATGACCTTTCGGCCATCCCCCGTTTTTCGAGAGCTATGAACTCTGTGCGACTACAGGAAGAGCGGAGCGAGCACCAGCGTAACCGTCGAGAGAAGTTTGACCAGAACGTGCAATGACGGACCGGCCGTGTCTTTGAACGGATCACCCACGGTATCGCCCACAACTGCCGCGCCGTGCGTCGGGTTCTTCATCTTCTTGCCCGAAGCGTCGGTGAGGTACTTGCCGCCCAGAGCGCCGGTCTCGATGTATTTCTTCGAGTTGTCCCAGGCTCCACCCGCATTGTTGAGGAAGAGCGCGGTAATAATACCGACGATGGTTCCTACCATAATTAGAGCGCCCACAGCCTCAGCAGCGATCAACGGGTGAGCATCATCCACATATATCTGCTTGAAGATAACGCCCACACCAACCGGTACACAAACGGCGAGAAGCCCAGGAACGATCATCTTGCGCAGGGCCGCCTTGGTAACGATATCCACGCATGTGCCATAGTCGGGTTTGAAGTCTTTGGGGAACTGAATCATGTCGTTCACCCTGGGCAGCGTGGCATATTGCCGGCGCACTTCAGCAATGATAGCCTGTGCTGCCTGACCCACTGCTCGAATAGCAAAGGCAGAAAACAGGTAAACCAGCGCCGCGCCAACGAGCGCGCCGATGAATACCTGTGGCTTAGCCAGGTCAATTGGGAACGGGGAATCAATCGGTAGACCAGCATAATTCCTGACCTCATCCATGTATGCCTGGAAGAGCAGGAACGCCGCCAGACCGGCCGAGCCGATGGCGTATCCCTTGGTGAGCGCCTTGGTGGTGTTGCCCACCGCATCCAGCCTGTCGGTCTTCGCGCGAATCTCTTCAGGCTGCTGGGACATCTCTACAATGCCGCCTGCGTTATCGGTGATGGGCCCGAAGGTATCCATCGCCAGGATATAAGCCGCGGTAGAGAGCATGCCCATGGTGGCCACTGCCGTTCCGAACAGTCCGGCATGAGGAAGACCGCAGGTGTTTCCCAATTGATAGGATCCCAGCAGGGCTGCCGCCATGAAACAGACGGGTAAGGCCACGCACTCAAAACCCACCCCGATACCGGCGATGATATTGGTTGCCGGACCGGTGACTGAGGCCTCGGCTATGCTCTTGACAGGCCGATACTTGTATTCCGTGTAATACTGGGTAACGTACACAAAAGCCACCGAGGTAACTACGCCGATGACTCCGCAAAGGTAGAAATGCCACCAGGCATCAGTAGCCTGAGTCACCCCCGTAATAGGGTCAACAAACTTGGCATCCAGCAGCCAGTAGGAGGCCGCACCGAACCCCACCATCGCCAGCGCAACGGCGACGTAATATCCTCTGTTCAGGACTTGCATCGGATCCATCTTCTCTTCCTTATCCATATGGACATACATGATGCCGATGACGGAAGCGATGATTCCGAAGGCACGGGCAATCAGCGGGAACATCAGAACGCCGATGATCCCTTCGCGGAACTCAAAACCCTGTTGAATCGCGATTTGAGCCAAGCTTGCAGCCAGGATCATGGCACCGATGTTTTCCGCGGCAGTCGATTCAAACAGGTCGGCGCCACGGCCAGCGCAGTCGCCCACGTTATCGCCCACCAGATCGGCGATAACCGCCGGATTCCTGGGGTCATCCTCCGGAATACCGGCTTCCACCTTGCCGACGAGGTCAGCGCCTACATCAGCGGCTTTGGTATAGATACCGCCGCCCAGCTGGGCAAACAAAGCCACGAACGACGCGCCAAAGCCGTAGCCAATGATCAGAAGCGGTATCTGAGTCTCCTTAACATCGGTCACCAGACTTACCAGTCCAAAAAGGCCGGCCACTCCCAAGAGGCTCATGCAGGTGACGAGCAACCCCGAAACCGCACCACCTCGGAGGGCGACGCGAAGCGCATCATTGAGGCTGGTAAGGGCCGCATTGGCAGCCCGTATATTGCTTCGGATGGAAATCCACATCCCTACATAACCCGCAATGACCGAGCAGATCGCGCCGAAAACAAACGACACGGTGATCCACATCGCCATTTCCCAGCCTTCATTAACAGGGTCAAAGTCCTTAGAACCACGCACAAATGCGTAATAGCAGAACAACAAAACCGCCAGCACAACCGCCATCATGGCAATTGTCTTGTTCTGGCGGCGGAGGAAGGCTTCCGCACCTTCCTTGATGGCATTGGAGATTTTTAGCATCTCCTCGCTTCCGGTGTCGTGCTTGAGAACCCATTTTGCCAGGTACACGGCACACAACAGTCCGAAGACGCTGATGCCCAGAACCATGGCTATAAAATGTTCAGTCTCCATTTACACCTCCTCTTTTATTCGCGTCCGTGAGAATTGAACTGCCGTTTTTTCATCGGTGATGCTCTTCTTGCATTCTTGGATCCGGCACCTCCCTTTCTGCCAACTCATAGAGGCGGCTCGATCCCCCTTTTATCGACTAACTGTCCTTTTCATAAAAATAGGGGCAATGTTACCATTGCCCCTATCGGAAGTCGATGGAGGGACATACCAACTCCGTGTTCATTAGATTTGATCTGAAGACCTTACCGCCCTCTTGACGCATGACCGAACCAAGTATAGCGAAGATCATGATGTTCTGCAATAGGTTATGAAAACCCCTAATCAGTGGATTCAGATGGATTTCCCCCATCACAAACTGGGGAATTCTCCCAGCAAAGTTTATTGCCAGCCCGAAGCCTGACAGCTATTGTGGTTAATTACCTTCATCTATTAGGGCGCACAACTGTTATGAACACGAATACGAAAACAAAAGAGGCCGAGCGCAACTATTAATCTTCAGCCTAGCCAATGAATCCTTCGGAGTCGATATCGGCACGGTCAATGAAATCATCCGAATGCAGGATATCACCCGGGTGCCCAGAGCGCCGAATTTTGTCCAAGGGTCATCAATCTCAGAGACAAGGTCATCCCGGTGGTGGACCTGAGCAGAGTCTTCAGTCAAGACCAGGCCAAAGACCTCGTAGATGCTGAGCTGACCTTGATGAAATCGATCTTCCGACAGGGGGTTGGAATACCTCTGTCGGAAGGCTTTATCCCCTGAATCCTCTTTTGAATCAAGCCTCCGATTGCAATATGTTCAAATATCCCCATGGGATGCACATGATGCAGCCATACTGAACAATTTCCCTATCGCAAACTGGGGGATACCCTCAGTAAATTTTGTTGCTGGCCCTGTTTTAGAGGACTGCCCCGTCTGGTAAATTAGCTCAGAGGCGACTTTCGAGGACTGACTTAGGGAGTCCCTCCTTACAATTTCATAGAGAGCCTGGCCGTTATTCTGTTTCACTATTGAGCGGCTGGGAATATCCGAGAAAGGCAAATCAGGAGAAATCCTGAGACGCAAAGCCACGGGCCTGACGTCCAACCAGGACAAGGCAGCCGGGTTGCCGAAGATCCTCAATCGTGGTGGGGTTTGCACAACTTCTGTCAGGGTGCAAATTCGCACAGATGCGATCACTAGAGAATGCGCCGAGGCGGTGGGATGCAGGGAAAAGGCCGAAAGGAATTGGCGAAACGATGAGGACGGGACAACTTGGACTATCATAAGCAGGCATACGGATATCCTGGAAGCGTAAAACCCTCATATGAAAGGATTGGTTCGGATTGGCTTCTCCACCGCAACCGACCAGAGCCAACGAGCCAGAAGGGAAACAGGCCAATACCCTCAAGGCCTCTATCTGGACGGATACTGACGCCCGTTCGCAGCACAACCCGCAATTCACCTGCGCTGATGATAAACATCCCGGTCATACCTGAATTGACGGTTGTGAGACCTTGATTTTCCTCAAAGCTCGATCACTGTCTCTTCAAACACAAATTCAAAAAATAAAAAAGGGGGAGAGAAGGATAAATCGAAAACTGAGAAGACAAAGCCAACAAATGAGTATTCCCCGGCAACAAAACTATCTTGTGTAAAGGAGGACAAACGGAAGTGAAAAAGTTAACAACCATGCGAATGAGCATAAGGGCTAAACTCCTGGGCGGGTTCATGCTAGTGGTCATCCTATTGCTGGCCGTGTTCGGCATCGCCTATACCGGACTCAGCGACATGGGAGATAAGAAAGACGAGGTCGTCAAGCAAAGCGAGATTGAAAGCCATCTGCAAAATATGGAGTACCACGCAGTTACGAGGTACTACATGGTCAAAGATTGGGTCGCTAGCATAGGCGGCCCCCAAGAAGAGACATATTTCCAGAAAGCGGAGGCAATCAAACAAAACTACTATACCGAAGCTGATACGTTACGAGGCTTATTGCCTGTCGATCAGGTTGCCGTGCTTGAAGATATCGTCAAATACGGCGAGGCGATCATCACCATTACGGGCAATACTGAGGGCCAAATGGACTTGGCTGCCATGATGGAAAGCAACAAAGCCTCCCAAGCTGCCAAGGCGGCCCTAAAAGGGAGTGCGACCGAGGCGATGCTGGCAGCCCAGAAGAGCGCCGATGATGCCAAAACGTCGGCCATCATCATGACCTCGATCATGGCAGGCATCGCCGTAGCGCTGGCTCTTGTTATCGGATTTCTCATCTCGCGCTCCATCGCCAACAACACCAAGAAGGTGGTTCAGGCTGCCGACCAAATTGCCGATACCGACCTGGCAGCTCTGGCCAGCGCCACTGCGGCCATGTCAGAGGGTGACCTGACCCGGTCGGTCGCCGTGCAAACCCAGCCCATAGCCGTAAAATCCAATGACGAACTGGGCGATCTGGCCAATTCCTTCAACCGAATGATCGCCCGTCTCCATGAAACCGGCCAGTCCTTCTCCCTGATGACCACCAAGATGAGCGGCCTCATCGGCAAGGTGGCCGAAAACTCGGTGCAACTGAGCTCGGCCAGCGACCAACTGGCTTCATCGGCTGAACAAGCTGGTTCCGCCACCCAGCAGGTGGCCAGCACTACCCAGCAGATGGCCAAGGGTGCGGGGGATCAGGCCGTCAGCACTCAGGAAACCGCCAAAGCCGTTGACCAGCTCACCGAAGTCATCTCACAAATCGCCAAGGGGGCTCAGGATCAGGCCAGCGGTGTCGAGAAAGCCACTTCCGCTATCGGTGAAGTCTCCACATCCGCTCAGCAAATGGCCAAGAACGCTCTCGGCGCCGCCGATAGCGCCAAGAAGGCCGCCCAGACCGCCAAGACCGGCACCGAGGTCACCAGGAAGACCGTCGAAGGCATCGAGCGCGTCAGGGATAGCTCACTGGCCGTCTTCCAGAAGATCTCCGAGATGAACAAGAACTCCGAGCAGATCGGCAGAATCGTGGCGGTGATTGACGACATCGCCGCCCAGACCAACCTCCTGGCTCTCAATGCCGCCATCGAGGCGGCCCGGGCAGGCGAACACGGCAGAGGATTTGCGGTAGTTGCCGACGAGGTCAGAAAGCTTGCCGAGCGTTCCTCCACTGCCACCAAGGAGATCGCCGCTCTCATCACCGGCATCCAGAGCAACATCGGAGAGTCCGCCAAAGCCATGGAACAGGGGCAGCATGAAGTAGACGAAGGATGCAAGCTCGCTACCCAGTCCGGCAAGGCCCTGGAAGAGATCCTCAGAGAGGCCACCGAAGCCGCCAATCAGATCGAGCAGATATCCAGAGGAGCTCAGCAAGTGAGCAACTCCACCAATGATCTGGTCAGTATCATCGATAGCGTCGGGGCAGTGACGGAACAGAGCATGGCCGCCACCGAACAGATGACCGCTAACGCTCAACAAGTGGCCAATGCCATCGAGAACGTCGCTGGTATCGCCGAAGAGAACAGCGCGGCCACCCAGGAGACATCGGCTTCCGCCGAAGAGATGAGTTCCCAGGTCGAGGAGATCGTCGCCGCCTCCCTTTCTCTCAAGCAAATGGCCGAGGAACTTCAGACCACCGTATCCGTGTTCAAGACCAATGGCCACGGCGCTCACAAAGATTTGGCCGGAAGCGAGACGCTGTCGGTTAACGAGAAGGTGTTAGTCCGAAATTAAGGCAAAGTTTGGGGGAAGGGGAATCAAGATTCCCCTTCCCCGCATTCACAAGCCCCGATACTGACAAATATCGCTTGATACCCATCATCAATTAGGGAGGAGGACGACTGTTTATGAACACGAATACCAAAACAAAAGAAGCCGAGCGCCAACTGGTGATCTTCAGCCTGGCCAATGAATCCTACGGAGTCGATATCGGCACGGTCAATGAAATCATCCGCATGCAGGATATCTCCCGAGTGCCCAGAGCGCCCAATTTTGTCCAAGGGGTCATCAATCTCAGAGGCAAGGTCATCCCCGTGGTGGATCTGCGCAAGGTTTTCTGCCTTCCTGCCGGGGAGACCTCCAAGGAGACCCGAATCGTGGTGGTAGACATTCTGGAGCAACAGGTCGGCATTATGGTTGATGCCGTAACAGAAGTGCTGCGCATCTCTGCCGATTCTGTGGAGCCTCCGGCATCGATGATCACCACCGGCGATGCCGATTATCTCCTCGGAATCGCCAAGCTCGATCACAAGCTCATCACCCTGCTCGACCTGAGCAAGGTGTTTAGCCGAGATCAGGCCAAAGGCCTCGAGGAAGTTGACCTCACCCAAACCGAGAAAACCGCCCATAAAATGACCCTAGCTAGAGCTTAAAGATAGTTTATGGAGGAAGGAGATCGCAAAGCGATCTCCTTCCTCCAGCTTTTATCGGGGGAGTCTAATCGCGGGACAGCTATCCTGGTGACGAGATGCTCTTATTGAAATTGTCCAGCTTGATTTCCAGTTCCCTCTGCCTCAGCGCCACGGTCAGATCGCCCCGGCTTCTCTCCAGAACCCCCCTTACCATGTCGGTGGTCCTTCGAAGTCCACCGGTCATCGCATCCGGAAAATCCATGGTCACCAGCATACTGAAGATGTCATCCATCATCCCCAGTATATCCTCGCAGCGATCCAGCTCGCCGTGCCTCATCACATCCAGGATATGACGTCTGAGTTCTCCCGCCGCCTCACCCAGACCATTCAGATAAGAGGAATACTCCACACCCAGGTCATCGGGATCAGGGATATTCCCTCCCGAAACCAGTGCCAGCGTGATGCAAGCCTCAGCGTATTCCTTGTGAGAATCATGAACGAATCCAGTGTATCGCAGCTCGTCCTGATCCTTGATGGCCTGGCCCACATCATCGATGATCTCCTTGGCAGCCTGGGCTAACGACTTGGCCAGTTCGTATTCGCCACGATGGGCCGCCCTGATCGAAGTGGAGCACTTATAGATTGCCTCTCGCGAAAGCTTAATCGCCTTATCTCGCGCCTCATGCTTGGCGGCAAACGATCCCCTGATCCTGTCTCCGATCTTCTCCAAAGCTGGACTAATCCTGCTCATTGTTTTTCCCTCCGGCCATTTTTGAGGCCAGCACCCGGGTTGATTTCTCTATATCACCCTTCAAAATTGCACTGATCGCAGCTACGGCATCTGCTCCCGACTTAATGACCTCACCTGCATTGTTCTGATCAATACCTCCCAGCGCCACAATCGGCAGAGAAACTGCAGCCCTTATCTTTCGCAGACCCTCCAAGCCAACCACACCGGCATCCGGCTTGGTAGCCGTGGGATATATAGCCCCCACACCAAGATAGTCGGCCCCTTCCGCTTCAGCTTTGCGAGCCTGCTTGACGGTATTTGCCGAACACCCGATGATCTTGTCCAGCGGCAAAATCCCCCTCACCACCATCAGGGGGAGGTCGGTCTGACCAACATGAACCCCGTCCGCATCCACCGCCAGCGCAAGATCCACATAGTCATTGATGATGAAAAGAACCTGCGCCTGGGCACAAATCCGCTTTAACTCCCGGGCGATGGGCACAAGCTCTCCCCTGGGCCGATCTTTATCACGAAATTGAATTACGCTGGCTCCCCCCTCAATCACCTGACGAGCGGCTTCAGCCTCGCTGACCCGCCCTGCCAGCACCTGGGGATCGATGATGGCATAAAGGCCGGATAATTTCTCCATCATGGCATGCCTTGCCAGGCGGAGGAAAAGGCCCTTTTCTATTTCATAGAGGCTGAACCTGGCTTTCTCAAATTCCCGCCCTGCCAGATCCGAAGGCATCTCCGGCAACTTGACGACTTCTTCCAGAACGCGCAACGCTTCCTGTGCCCGCTTGGAGTTGGCGGCAACCAGGTCGCTCACTTTCTCCCGGCTGCTGCCGGAAGAGACGACAATATCACGCCCAACATCGCCCTCCGAGTCTCTCGCAGCCAGTAGCCTGCTGTGAGTTTCCGGGGAGATTACCAGCAGATCGTGGCGCATGTTTTTGAGCTTCTCGCTCATTTTGACATCATCCAGCATGAAACGGGCGATCTCCTCCAGAACCCGGAGCCCCTCACCCAGGCGATTCAGGTTGGCATCGACAATTCGCAACATCTGCAAGATATCTATAGCTCCTTAACGTTCGGCTGCAGGTCCTTCACCGAATCCGGAAGATCGCCTTCTCTGGCGGCATCAATCATGCCCCGGATTTCGGAGGGCATCTCCATACCCATTTGAGCGAATTTATCCTCAACCCCTCTCCCGATATTGCGGGGGTCATTGTAATAATCCGGATTGCCATACATCCCGGTCGCGCCGGATCGCTCGTGGACACTCTTAACCGATCTGCTGATGCCAAAGCTGGATACGAGGCGGACAAGCTCCCCACTTCCGCACGAAGGGCACCGCGTATCGATCGGGGAAGATACGCTCCTCACAAAAATTGTAGCCTTCCGGCGGCAATCCTGACAGCGAAACTCGTAGATGGGCATGACGCTATTCCTCACCGCCTCCAAGTTCTCCATAAGTAGCCTTGGCATCCGCTACCACCTGATCCCATGGCGCGCCTGCGTCCATTTTGGCCATCAGATCCTCACTCTCCGGGGTTATATCCTCGCCACATCCATGAGTCATTCTTCGATTCCACTCAGCCAGCGCGCGAGTGTCGTTGGCCTTGAGCCCTCTCATCAGATTGCGATCGGTCAGCATGTCCTCATATATGCCCTTTCTCAGATAAGATTCTCCCTTGCCAATGCCAAACTTGGAGAACCGACGAGAGAGGTCCTGTCCTCCACACTCAGGACACTTAAGGGAATCGGGCTGATCGAATCCCCTCACAAAGATGGATACTCGACGTTTGCAATTTCCGCAATCATATTCATAAACCGGCATGTTTCACCTCTTTCCGCCTCAAGATTTTACCAGACGCCGGGGCCGATGTGCAAATGAGACCCCCTCCTGGGAATCGCTGATCACGTTCAAATAAACCCCTTGACCCCCACGCTTGGGGAAAAAATACAGAATTTGGGGGACATCCCCAAACCCCCGGCAGGGATATGTCCCTGCACTCTCTAAATCCTGATCCCAACCATTTCTGCAGCACACTAATCAGAGCTTCTCTAATCCACAGCGTTTTCAATCAGTTCGATTCGAGAGATTTTCCCATTCCTTCCCACCTCGATGGCCACCACATCGATGCGCCATGAGGCAGGCAATCCGGCGTGCTGCTGGATATAATACTGGGCCAGATGAACCAGTTTTCCCTTCTTGGCCTGAGTGATCGACTCTTCGGGAGTGCCGAATTCCGAGCCTCTTCTGGTGCGCACCTCCACAAATACCAGAAAGTCTCCATCCCTGGCTACGATATCGATCTCACCGATCGGGCAACGGAAGTTCGACTCCAGAATTTCATAACCGCGCTTCAGAAGATAATCTCTCGCCTCCCTTTCCCCGAACGCTCCCAAGCGCTGGCGACTATCGCTCATCTTCCTCTATCCCGCGAACAGGCGCAAAGCTCCGGCGATGGACAGGACAACATCCAAGCTGCCTCAACCCTTGAATATGTTCCGCCGTGGGATACCCCTTGTTCCGGGCAAAACTATATCCGGGGTACAGGCTGTCATAATCATGCATGATCCGATCCCGGTAAACCTTGGCCACGATAGAGGCTGCCGCTATAGAGAAAGATATGTTATCGCCTCTGATAATCCCCTTCTGGGGGATATCAACTTCCGACAGGACCAAAGCATCTATGAGCAAGAAGTCGGCAGGCACGGCAAGCTCCCGCACCGCAGAGCGCATGGCCATTTTTGTAGCCGCCACGATTCCCTCTTCGTCAATCGTCTCCGCTGAAACCTCACCTATACCCACTGCCAAGGCCTCTCTCCGAATGCATTCGGAGAGGAATTCCCGCTTTCGAGGGCTCAGCTTTTTGCTGTCCCGCACCTGAAACAGCCAGGACGGCCTGTTTTCCAAAGAGAGAATCACCGCGGCCGCAACCACCGGCCCTGCCAGCGGCCCCCTTCCCACCTCATCGATCCCGGCGATACACCGATACCCCTGCTGCCATAGCTCCTGCTCCTGGACAAAAGTCGGCTCCTGATTCATATGACTGATACTTCGATTATACTTGCTTTCCGGCGCATTTCCCAGCAGACTGTATACCCCTGTTCCCCTTCTTCCATCGATTCTCGCCCGAAACAGAAGCGAATCGCATCGCAGATAGACGCCTTCTACAGGTACAGGACAGCCCCTCAAAATCAGGCCCATTCTGGAATGGGAATCGCTTCATCAGCAGGTCATCGGCTATGTTATAATCAGTCTGTAATTTTCCTATACAAAAACTGCTGACAGGGGTACTAGAAAATAAGATGTCTGGCTACCATCGCTTGGTGATTAAGCTGGGGACCAATCTGATTACGGCTGGCAAGGATAGTCTTGACCGCGAAACGATGAAGCGCCTGATTGGGCAGGCGACACAGCTTCATCAGCGCGGGTACCAGATACTGGTCGTTACCTCTGGGGCGGTGGCTGCGGGCAAGCATAGACTGGGGATAAGAAAGAAGCGCCGGGATGTTCCCTTCCGACAAATGATGGCGGCGGTGGGCCAGGGGCGACTAATGCAGGCCTACGATGAACTCTTCAGCGCTCATGGGATCACCGTAGCCCAGACATTGCTCACCAGGCCGGATTTTTCCAGTCGTCTGGGCTATCTGAATGCGCGCAATACATTATTGGCGCTCCTGGAACTTGGCGTGGTGCCGATCATCAATGAGAATGACGTGGTATTCGTGGAAGAGCTCGAAGGGGCCACATTTGGAGACAATGATAATCTTTCAGCAATGGTGGCCAATCTGGTGGATGCCGATCTTCTGGTCATCCTCAGCGATGTGTCCGGACTCTATACCAGCGATCCAAACCAGGATGCGGCAGCTGAACTTGTTCCGCGGGTGGCGCGAATAGATCGCTCGATTGAGGAACTTGCCAGAGGGACAAGCAGTGAACGGGGTACCGGAGGGATGACGACCAAGATTGAGGCGGCCAAGCTGGCAACAGCTTCCGGGACGGCTGTGGTGATCGCCAGTGGACAGGAGCCCAATGTGATCCTCAGGCTGGCCGAGAAGGAGGCTCTGGGGACATTCTTTGAACCGGTTGCCTCCAGGATCGAAGGCCGAAAACGCTGGATGCTTGGCCTTCCGACCAAGGGCAAGATTGCGGTCGACTCCGGCGCGAAAACCGCGCTGAAAAAGAATAATGGCAGCCTCCTTCCAGCCGGAATCACTGGAGTGGAGGGGTTTTTTGAGCGGGGGGATGCGGTTGCGATTGTGGATTCCCAGGATGGGAGCATCGGTATTGGCATATCCAACTATGGTGCGGTGGATATATCCCGGATTAGAGGCTCCCGTTCCGAAAGTATCCCAAAAGTCCTCGGTCACGGATACGGGGATGAGGTGGTACACCGGGATAATATGGTAATTTTATAGATTGTTGGGCTGGCCAACAGGGAAGCCCTGGTTAAGTGGTGCAGGGGGTTGATCAGAACCTGATCCGAGATTCATTGGTTTGGGCAATATCAGAACGGAGAAAGGATTTTGAAGGAGTGTGCAACATGGCAAAACATGCTGACGACATCGTTGTTGATAAGAAGGACCAACTGGAAAAGATCGAGGATTACTGCTTGCCCGATGAGACGATCCGGGCGGTGTTCGATATGAAAGGTGGGGGTACGGGTTTCATTGGGATCACGGACAAACGGGTGATTTTCTATGATAAGGCCTTCATGCACAAGAAAAAGGCGATGGTGACGATTCCGTATGGCAGGATTCATGCCGTGAGCAGCGAGGACGATACCGGAGGGCTGATCAAGCGCGGTTTTCTGGCCAGCAGCCGATTAACGCTCCACGCAGGCAATGACGCTTTTGAATTTGAATTCCGGGGCGGAGATAAGGCGCATCGTGCTTATGCGATTATCATGGAGTATCTCTTGAAATAGGGGATTTTACCTGGCTCCTTATCCGGCAAGTTCTGTTCAACATGGCACGCCTTTTATCCCGGGAAGCGGTCCCTCAGTGAGGGTACAGATGGGTGAGGAAAAAAGCGTATTAATCAAAAATGAATCGGATATTGTGAATGCCTGCTTTACGGGAAAACAGATGGCCGCCAGGATCGGGTTGGGGATTGTTGAGCAATCCCACATCGTTACGGCTATCGCAGAACTGGCTCGGAATATCATTGCCTATGCCGGGAGCGGGGTAATCAGTTTCCATTTCCTTGGTGACGCTGAAGACAGTGGGCTGGAGATTATGGCAGTGGATAGCGGACCCGGCATTGCCGATACTGAATTGGCGATAAGAGGCGTCTGCGCATCCGGAGGTGAGTTGTGCGGAGGCCTGCTGTGTGCCAAACGATTGATGGATGAATTCGAGATAGAATCAGGGGTGGGGAGAGGAACCACGGTGACCATCCGCAAATGGAAGACTGAACAGCAGACCTGTCAATAGCCATCCGATTGGCAGATAACAGAGGAAAATATACTTCTTTGAGATTGAGGACATCGGGATATGGATATCGAGCAAAAAGCGATTGAAGCCAGAGAAGCCTCTATTCAGCTCTCGGCTGTTAACACTGATGCCAAGAATGCCGCGCTTTCGGAAATAGCCCTGGCGATTGAACATCGCCAGGCGCATATCCTGGCCGCCAACCGCTCCGATATGGAAAAGGCCCAGAAGGAAGCTCTGTCACCTCCTCTACTCAAAAGGCTGAAATTCGATGAAGCCAAGATCAGGGAAAGCATTCAGGGGTTGAATAGCCTGATCGGCCTTTCGGACCCCACCGGCAAAACGCTGAGCGCCATGGAACTTGATGATGGGCTGAAGCTCTACAAGATGAGTTGTCCCATCGGTGTGATCGGCATCGTCTTTGAGTCGAGGCCGGATGCGCTGCTGCAGATTTCATCCCTGTGTCTGAAGAGTGGAAATGCCGTCCTGATGAAGGGGGGCAGTGAAGCAGCCAACACCAACCGCATCCTGGCAGATATCATCACAGAGGCAACCTTGAAAGCGGGCATGCCCGAAGGATGGCTGACGCTTCTGGAAGCGCGTTCGGATGTCACCGAAATGCTGAGGATGGATCAGTACATCGATTTGATCATTCCGCGAGGCAGTAACGACTTTGTCCGCTACATCATGCAAAACACGAGCATTCCGGTGATGGGCCACGCCGACGGAATATGTCATGTCTATGTCGACAGCAAAGCCGATCTCGATATGGCCGTCCGAATCGTGGTCGATAGCAAGACTCAGTACGTGGCAGTGTGTAATGCGGCAGAAACGCTATTGGTGCACCAGGATATCGCCCGAGCATTCCTGCCCAGGATCAAAAAGGCGCTCGAAGAGAAAGGCGTAGAGCTTCGCGGCTGCGCGGAAACGCTGAAAATCATCGATGTTAAATCTGCCACAGAAGATGACTGGCGAACCGAATATCTCGATTTGATCCTGTCAGTCAAGGTGGTGAAGAATCTGGGCGAGGCCGTCGATCACATCAATCGGTATGGGTCAGGCCACACGGATGTCATTGTAACTGCCGATAGAGCCAGCGGTGTTCAATTCATGGATTATGTGGATTCGGCCAACGTATTTCTGAACTGCAGCAGCCGGTTCAGCGATGGTTTCAGATACGGACTGGGAGCCGAGGTCGGTATCAGCACCGGAAAGATTCATTCCAGAGGCCCTGTTGGCCTGGAAGGGCTAGTCATCTACAAGTGGAAGCTCGTTGGCGATGGTCATATTGTGGCCGACTACTCGGGTGAACAGGGCAAAACCTTCACCCATCGGGGTCTCCGGGAAGACTTCAGCTAATATATTGTCTTAATAATGGCTTTTCAATGTCTGTCATTCCGGATCGATCCGGAATCCAGGCTTCGTTAACGGACAAACCAAACTAAAAAAGGGGGGATGATGCCAGACTATCGTTTTGAGAGGGAGTGCCGCACACCTTATTCTGAGGCTTATACCATCGTGGTGGATGAGGACCCCATTGGGAGAATCGATCTGCATTACACTACGTATACGGTCACCGCGACCCTGTGCGTAGGAGAGAACATGACGGCCGAGGAGATTCGAGAACTGATTGATACCATCGATGAAGAAATTGTGCTCTCCGCCGATATGCCCCGCGATGACTTCTTTGTCACCGTATATCAGGGACGCGAAGCCGGTATCTTCACCGATGAGGAGTTTGGGGAGGAAGACGAACTCGAAGATTGACCAGCTCCCCTGATCAAAAGAGGGATTCCAGAGCAGGGGCTCGGCATGCCGAGCCCCTGCCAAAACACCCCCAACCAGCGGGGTTGAGTCAGACTATCTCACTACTCTGTTAAGAGGAATTACGATTGCATTCATGCCCGAGGTTCATTCAATGAATATGAAACCAGACCAAAAGGATGCCACCCGCAGTGACTGAACTGGATCGCCTGCAAGAGTCCCTTGGCGTCATCTTTGATGACGTATCTCATCTGGAACTGGCGCTTGTCCATCGATCCTATTTGAATGAGGCTGGTGATTGTCATCCGGCATCCAACGAACGATTGGAGTTCCTGGGCGATGCGGTGCTCGGATTCGTCGTCGCCCGAAAGCTGTACTCCGACTTTCCCGGCTTCTCCGAGGGCGACCTGACCAAGCTGCGGTCATCCCTGGTGCGGACGGAGACCCTGGCGCGCATCGCTCACTCCTTGCAACTAGGAGATTATCTCTATCTGGGAAAAGGGGAGGAGGAAAGCGGAGGGCGCAATCGAGAGAGGAATCTGGCTTGCACACTGGAGGCCGTCATCGGCGCTGTGCTCATCGACCGGGGATTTGGAGTGGCCAAGCGGTTCGTTTTGCGAATACTTCGAGAAGAACTCCGGCAGGCTGCCGAAGGAAAACTTCAAAATGACCCGAAGTCGAAGCTGCAAGAGGTTATACAGGCAGGGCATCGGGTGACACCGACCTACCGAACCATCGATGCCACTGGCCCGGATCATGAAAGGGTGTTCACGGTAGAAGTTTTTGCGGGTGAGACGCTGCTTGGCCGGGGCAGCGGCCGGAAGAAGCGGATCGCCGAACAGGAAGCGGCACGGGATGCCCTGAGGAATCTGGAGGGGGAAGAGAATATTGCTTAACATCCTTAAGAAGACCAAGGATAGTTTGGACCGTACTCGCAAGGCTCTGGCGGGAAAAGTCAATGATATCTTCGATCGCGCCGAGTTCAATGACGATCTGTGGGACGAACTTGAAGAGGTGCTGATTGGCGCTGATGTAGGGATGGCTGCGACAGAGAAAATCATCAAGGGCACACGAGAGCGGGTCAAGGCGGAAAAGATCAAGCAAGTATCCGAAGCAAGGGGTGCTCTCAGCAAGGAGATGGTCAACATTCTTCAATCCTCGATGAGTGCTTCTTCCCAGACGGCCGGCAAGCCGGAAGTGATACTGGTGGTTGGCGTCAATGGCACGGGGAAAACCACCTCCATTGCCAAATTGGCATATCGGACAAAAGGGGAAGGCAAGAGCGTTTTACTGGCTGCCGGCGATACTTTCCGAGCAGCGGCCATAGACCAGCTAAAATACTGGGGGGAAAAGGTGGGGATCGACGTCATTGCCAGCCAGCCGGGCGGAGATCCCGGTGCAGTGGTTTATGATGCGCTGGAGGCTGCCAAGAAACGAAAGACCGATGTCCTCATCATCGATACCGCCGGCCGAATCCAGACCAAAGCCAATCTGATGGAGGAGCTCAAGAAAGTCAGGAGGATCATCGGCAAATCCGAGATTGCACCTCAGGTGCTGCTGGTGCTGGATGCCAACACCGGTCAGAATGGACTTAGCCAGGCTCGCTCCTTCACCGAGGCGGTGGACGTCAATGGCATCATCATGGCTAAACTCGATAGCACCTCCAGGGGCGGAATCGTGATCGCCATCGCTGATGAGCTGAAGATCCCGATCCTGTTTATTGGCACCGGCCAGGAACTAGATGATCTGGCGCCTTTTGACGCCGGGGAGTTTGTGAAGGCTCTGCTTGATAGGTAAATCCCTCTCTTAAGGGACTCGCAACGACGTTTCAATGTCATTCCCGACCTGATCGGGAATCCATAAAAGGCAGGAATCGGTTTGGTCGGGGTGTGCAAAGAGGACTCCCTCTGCCGGGGCTTTAGAAAGCCCCCCAAAGAATTGAGGGATCAAGGGGATTTAGCCAGAAACACTGGCATCGTACCAATCGGAACAGATGACTATAGATTCCCGATCAGGTCGGGAATGACACAAACGAGTAATTGAGCAATGTTCACTCATCTTCACACTCACACCGAATACAGCCTGCTCGACGGTATGGGCCGCATCCCTCAGCTTATCGAGAGAACCAAAGAGTTGGGGATGGATAGCCTGGCCATCACCGACCACGGCGCGCTTTATGGCATCATTCAATTCTATTCCCAGGCCAAGAAAGCCGGGATAAAGCCGATACTGGGCTGCGAACTCTATGTAGCTCCCGGAGAGCGCACCTCCAAAACCTCATCCGACAAAAGCCCTTACCATCTCGTCGTCCTGGCCAAAAATATCACCGGCTATCACAACCTGCTGCATCTCAGCAGCAAGGCTTTTCTGGAAGGATTCTACTACAAACCGCGGGTTGACCGGGAACTCCTGGCCCAATACCATGAAGGGCTGATCGCTTCTTCGGCCTGCATTCAGGGGGAGGTTCCCAGGCTGATTCTGGAAGGACGGCACAAAGATGCCGAGAAAGCCGCCCGATGGTATAAAGAGGTCTTTGGCGATTTCTATCTGGAGCTTCAGGATCACGGCATACCGGAACAGGCGCAAGCCAACAAAGCGCTCATCGCCATGGGGAAAAAGCTGAATCTGCCCCTCGTGGCCACCAATGATATCCATTACACCAATAAAAACGACGCCCCTATTCATGAGATTCTGCTGTGCATTCAAACCGGCGCTACCATTCACGATGAAAAGCGCATGAAGATGTCCTCCGATGCCTTCTATCTCAAAAGTCCTCAGGAGATGGCCAGTCTGTTCGCCGAATGCCCGGAGGCCATTGCCAATACCGGACACATTGCCGAGATGTGCGAACTCAATCTGGAGTTCGGCCGGCTCCACCAGCCGCAGATTGATATACCGCCGGGCAAGACTCCTCAGGAGTATCTCTCGGATCTGTGCTGGAAAGGGCTGGCTCTCCGTTATGCCGACGCTTCCGAAGAAGTGAGAGAGCGCCTGACCTACGAGCTCGATGTCATCCGGAAGACCGAGTTTGCCAACTACTTTCTCGTGGTTTGGGAACTCGTCTCATTTGTCCGGAAAGAGAAAATCCTCTTTGGCGTCCGGGGAAGCGCCGCTGCCAGTCTGGTTCTCTTCTGTCTGGGCATCACCGATATCGATCCGCTGGCTCACAAACTGGTGTTCGAGCGGTTCCTTAACGTGGAACGCAAGGAGATGCCGGATATCGACCTCGATTTTCAGGATGACCGCCGCGAGGAAGTGATCCGTTACGTATCCCAGCGTTATGGCGCAGACCATGTGGCTCAGATCATCACTTTTGGAACCCTCGGCGCCAGAGCGGCGCTCAGGGATGTGGGCAGGGCGCTGGGAATGTCCTATGGGCAGGTGGACAACGTGGTTCGGCTGGTACCTACAGCCGGAAGCACGCTCACCGAAGCAATCGAGCAGAACCCTGATCTTGCCGGCATCTATAAAAGTGATAAGGAAATCGGGAAGCTGGTTGATACCGCCATCCGGCTTGAAGGAGTGGCTCGCCATGCATCCACTCATGCTGCCGGAGTTGTCATCTCCAGTGAGCCCTTGAGTAATCATGTGGCCCTGCAACGCCCCACCGGGAGCAACGAGGGAGGTATCGCTACCACTCAACTGGCGATGGAAGAGGTGGCCAAGGTCGGGCTCCTCAAGATGGACTTCCTGGGACTGGCCAACCTGACCACCCTGGGCAAGGCCAAAGACATTATCGCCAGGACTCGCGGCATCGAGATCGATCTGCAGCATATTCCTCTTGATGATGCCAAGGCCTTTGCGCTCCTTTCCGCCGGAGAGACCACGGGTGTTTTCCAGCTCGAAGGCGCCGGGATGCGGCGCTATATCAAAGAGCTTAAGCCGAGCACCTTCAGCGATATCGCTTCCATGGTGGCCCTTTATCGTCCGGGACCCAAACAGCACATTCCCACCTTCATTAAGTCCAAGCACAAGGAGATACCGATCAAGTTCCCCCATCCGGCGCTGGAGAAGATACTGGAGGAAACCTACGGCGTCATTGTCTACCAGGATCAGGTGCTTCGAATTACCCAGGCGTTTGCCGGATATACCCTCGGGGAAGCCGATATTGTGCGCAAGGCGATGGGGAAGAAGATTCCCGAAATCATGCAGAAAGAGCGGGACAAATTCATCGCCGGGGCTATCGAAAAGAAGGGGTTTTCCCGGGAGATTGCCGAGCAGGTATTCAACCTCATCGAACCGTTTGCCGGTTATGCCTTCAACAAAGCCCATGCCACCAGCTATGCCATGATTGCCTATCAGACCGCTTATCTGAAGGCCATCTATCCGGCAGAATTCATGACCGCCCTTTTCATTACCAATATGGGCAATCAAGAAAAAATCTCCACTGCGGTGGCGGAGTGCCGACGCCTGGGAATATCGGTCCAGGCGCCGGACGTAAATCGAAGCGAAAAGTCCTTCACCATTGAGAACGCGGACGACGGGTCGCAGGCGATTCGCTTTGGATTGGCGGCCATCAAGAACGTCGGGGAGGGCGCTATCGAGCCCATTATCGTTGCCCGGGAGAAGGGAGGACCTTTTAAATCAGTTGAAGACCTTGCCCGCCGCTGCGATCTTCGGGGGCTCAACAAACGCGCCCTGGAGAGCCTCATCAAAGTAGGCGCCCTGGATTCGTTGGGTCAGCGAGGGGCGCTGCTGACAGGGATGGATCGAATCTTGCGCCTTTCGCAGCAGGAACAGCAGCTCAAGGAGAGCGGACAGGCGACGATGTTCGATCTCTGGGGCGAAAGCGCCGCGACCCCGTTGCCCGAACTCGAATTGAAGAATCTCGCCATACCGGAGAGCGAAACATTGAACTGGGAGAAAGAACTGCTCGGTGTCTATCTTTCCGCTCACCCCCTCGTATCGGCAGCAAAAGATTTGGGGGATCGTTTAACCGCATTCTGCGGACAGATCGATGAGGAAATGGCCGGCCAGGAAGTCACGCTGGTTGGAATGGTCAACTCGGCGCGCAAGGGGGTGACCCGGAATGGCAAACCGTTCGTCAGCGCCGTGCTGGAAGATATCGGCGGCGAGATTGAAGTCACTGCATGGTCGGAGGTGTATAGTCGGACAGCGGAACTCTGGGAGGAGGGCAAAACCCTATTGCTGTTCGGGAAAGTCGACTTGCGGGGAGACCGGGTACAGCTAACCTGCAAAGATGTTATTGCTTACCAGACCGGCATGGAAATTCCCTGGGCTGCGGCTCAGCGTCCGCCTTCAAAACGCGTTTACCAGCTTATCATCAGCCTCCATCAAACCGGCGATGAAGCGGCCGATGTCTCGCGTCTCAACCGGGTTTTCGCTATACTTGAGGGATTTCCCGGTGAAGATAAGACATATCTGAAGGTCGCCAATGGGATGGGAATGGTCAAGATGGAGCTTCCCAATTGCCCGGTGACTTACTGTGAGGAGCTGCATCGGCAGCTTGCTGAGGTGGTGGGGGAAGATGGGTTAGCCCTTGCATAGGCCAAGCAAGTATTGTATCCTATGCCAAAATGTGTTAATATGCTGTTCGCATCGGCTAGATCAAGCGACAGAGGGGGTGATGGCTCCAATTTATGGATCCCGATTTATTATCAACGGAAGATGTGGGTGGCATTCTGAAAGTTAGCAAGATAACGGTGCAGAGATGGTGCCATGAGGGGGAAGTCCCTGCGGCAAAAATTGGCAAATCGTATCGCATCAAGAAAGCTGATCTGGACAGGTGGTACGAAGGTAAATTCCTGAAAGAAAACGTATTCCAGTAATAAACTGAAAAAGGGGGTGGGTCTAATGCATCTGATAATTGATGGATATGCAAGAGATCGCGGCAAGATAATGGATAAGGAGTTCATTCGTGAGTTCCTTGATACCTACCCCCAACAAATACAGATGACCAAGGTTTCCACGCCAAAAGTATCTCAATATCAGGATAGCGAGCATCAGGAGCAGGGAATATCCGGATTTGTCCTCCTTGCCGAGAGTCATATCAGCATTCATGTTTTCCCTGAAAGTTCTTATATCAACATCGATGTCTTTTCCTGTAAGGATTTTGATCCTGAACAGGTGGTAAGAGGGCTGGAACAACAATTCGGCCTGGCTGACGTAAAAAGTTATATTCTCAACCGGCCGCATTCAATCACAGAATAGGTGGGATTCATACTACGTCCGATAAATGGCAGGAGCGACAACAGACCGGCGAAGGGAGAATGGCGGAGATCAAGGCCACGGATAGATAGAAGATGCCGGGTTCATGCCGTGGGTCATAGAAGTCTAAATCCTGAGAGGTTTCGCAGAATTGTCCACTAATCTCCCAACAGCAGCGGTCCCTGAGAGCGTATTACGTCTGGCGCAGAATCGAAAAACACCCTTTCTTGCTATCGATGAGAAATCGATCCGGGATAAATTCCAGCAATTCCGGGAGGCATTGCCCGCCTGCAGAATATTCTATGCGGTCAAGGCCAACTCCCACAAGCGCATCGTGAAGACGATGCACGCCATGGGAAGTGATTTTGAGATTGCCTCAGAGGAAGAGCTGAATTTACTACTCGACTGTGGGATAGCTCCTCAGAAGATCATCACCAGTAATCCGGTAAAGAGCGTGCCTTTTATCCAGGCTTGCCATCAAGCTGGAGTGATGGATTTCGCCTTTGACTCCCTGGATGAAATCGAAAAGCTCTCGAGATATGCCCCCGGGAGCAGGGTCTATGTACGGCTTACCGTATCAAACGAGGGAAGCCAGTGGCCGCTGAGCCGGAAATTCGGCGTGGAAATCGATGAGGCCGCCGAACTCCTTATAACTGCTGCCAAGAGATCTCTCGTGCCGTATGGCTTAACTTTCCATGTTGGTTCGCAATGCACCAATGAGATCGCATGGGTGAATGCGATCTCGAAAAGCAAGCGAGTTTGGGACATGACGGCAGCAAAAGGCGTAAAACTGCGTATGCTCAACATCGGCGGTGGCTTTCCTATCCACTATACGGATGCTATCCCTCCCCTCAGCCGAATCTCTAGGGCGATAGAAAAAACGGTAGGCCGTGACTTTCTTGAAAGCACAGAGGTCTTCGTGGAGCCCGGAAGGGTTTTCGTCGGCGAAGCCGGCATTCTGGTGACCACCGTTATTGGCAAGGCAAGGCGCGGTGAGCAGAATTGGCTCTATCTGGATGTTGGGGTTTTTAACGGACTGATGGAGAGCGTGGGTGGGTTTCGATATTCAATGGTTACCCATCGGGAAGGACCAACGCGCAAGTGGGTGGTGGCAGGGCCTTCTTGCGATAGCATGGATGTTATTTCCAATGATAAAGACCTGCCGGAGTTAGAAATAGGCGACAAGGTGTATATCCTTTCGGCAGGCGCCTATACCACAGTTTATGCCTCTCGATTCAATGGCTTTCCCATCCCAAAGACGTACTTCCTTTAGCGGGCTGCTGAAAAAGTTTGACTTAACCCCCTAGCCCTAAAACAGGCATTTTTGCCTCTACCTTGAGATCTTCCGGGAATTGGTGGTTTAGACCAATATGCAACACTTGACAAATGTGATATAATTCAGCGCGAATAAAGATACAGGCGAATTCAAAAAATTCCACAATTTAAGGAGGTGTAGCCGAAAGTGATAAAAACATCGACAATTCTGCAGCAGCAAGAAACAGTAGCCCGGGCCGAAGAGGAGCCTCCGGGTTGTAGTGCCGTATTCAATGAGGCCGAAGAGGAGCCTCCGGGTATTTCGGCCCTGACATTTAGAAACAGGTTCTTCAGCCATGTTCCAGCTGAAAGTTGGGACGACTGGAAATGGCATTTCCGAAACCGAATCACATCGGTTGAAGAGTTGGCACGATACATTCCCCTATCAGCCAGAGAGCTGTCCCGGCTCAAACTGGTAACGGCCAAGTATCCCCTAGCGATAACCCCTTACTATCTCTCGCTCATCGATCCTTGCGATCCTGATGACCCCATTCGAAAACAGGCAGTGCCTTGTTTTGATGAGGTGGCGCTGGCCGGCATGGGGGTTGAGGATCCTCTGGAAGAGAAGCGTCATTCTGTAGTTCCGGGGCTGGTTCACCGTTATCCAGACCGGGTATTGATGGTGTTAACCGACATCTGCCCGATGCTGTGCCGTCACTGTACCCGAAAGAGAGAATGGCGCAATGGCGAATGGGTGCGTACGCCGGCCGAGGTTGAGGCAATGCTGGACTATATCCGCAAGCACAGGGAAGTCC
The DNA here is from genome assembly GCA_028711995.1 of Dehalococcoidia bacterium. NCBI lineage: Bacteria > Bacillati > Chloroflexota > Dehalococcoidia > Dehalococcoidia bacterium. Next base: position 33,652 of record JAQTRE010000003.1, read on the forward strand.
GCGATGTCATCATCTCCGGTGGTGACTGTCTGACTCTTACTACGCATCGTCTGGAAACCGTCATTGCCGCAATTCGGCGTATAGGGCATGTGGAGATCATCCGCATTGGCACCAGGTTCCCGGTGGTATTGCCGCAGCGTATCGATGACGAGTTGTGCGCCATGCTCTCCAAGTATGGGCCGATATGGCTCAATACGCACTTCAACCACCCGCGAGAGATAACACCGGAGGCAGCGCGGGCTGTTGATCGGCTTTTGAGGGCCGGGGTACCAGTGAACAATCAGTCGGTGCTTCTTCGCGGAGTGAACGATACCGTCAAAACACAGTTGAAGCTGTCTCACGGATTGCTCAGGATAAAGGTAAGACCTTATTACCTTTTCCAGACGGATGAGGTGCAAGGAACGGAACACTTGCGCACATCGGTGGAAACGGGGATTGCGATAATTGAGGGTATGCGGGGCCACACTTCAGGCTTGGCTATTCCTCACTACGTGATCGATCTCCCTCACGGGGGAGGGAAGGTGCCCGTCCAGCCAAACTATGTGGTGGCGCAAACTGAAGATGGAATGATACTGAGAAACTATCAAGGCAATCTCTTCCAGTATCGAAATCCCATGAGCCAGAGCCGGAACAAAAATATCCGCCGCAATGGCAAGCGGGTGGGCGAGCCGGTACAAACGATATTGCCCCTACCCAGCTCGCCTTTGGCAGCCGAACAACCCCAACCTCAGCTTGTCGGGGTTAAACGATAGCGATGAAGATCGGGCTCTCGTACGATCTCAAAGAAGCCGTGACCGTGGGGTCGGCCCAGACAGATGATGCCCTCGAGGAATACGATTCTCCGGCAACGGTGGCGGCAATTGAGATGGCCATAGAGAGCCAGGGACATTCGGTGATCAGGCTGGGTGGGGGAAGAGATTTCCTCACCCAGATACTGCAACAGAAGGTTGATTTCGTCTTCAACATTTCCGAGGGACGTGGAAACTACAGGAGCCGAGAATCTCAAGTGCCCTGTATCCTCGAGATGCTAGATATCCCCTATACAGGCTCTGACCCGCAGAGTCTGGCGGTTTGTCTGGATAAACCTTTGACCAAGCAATTGGTGGCAGCGGCAGGCATCTGTGTTCCGAAGGGATTGGTGATCACCGATTCTCGTCAATTGAAGGAGATCGACTGGGCTCAATTCCCTCTGCCTGCCATTGTCAAGCCAGCCTATGACGGGTCCAGCAAAGGCATTCGCTTCAATTCGAGAGTTGAGGATGGCGGCCAAGCCGCTTCTGTCATCGCTAGTCTCTTGGAGCAGTACCGCCAACCAATCCTGGCGGAGGAATTCATCGACGGGGATGAAGTCACGGTAGGGATAACAGGCAATTCCCCCCCCAAAGTTCTTGGTGTGATGCGCATTCTCCCCAAGAAAAAGGGGGCATATTTTGTTTATTCCCTGGAAGTGAAGCGGGATTGGGAACAGCTGGTGGAATATGAATGCCCCGCTCAGCTTGGGGATGACGTTCTGGAGAAGATCAATTTTTCCAGCCTGAGGACGTTTGAGCTTTTGGGGTGCCGGGACTTCGCCAGAATCGATTTCAGGATTAGTCGCGAAGGGATACCGTATTTCTTGGAGATCAATCCGCTAGCCGGACTGAATCCTTATAGCAGCGACCTGCCCATTATGGTTGGCAAGCTGGGGATTGGCTACCAGGCCCTAATCTCTGGCATACTTGTCGCCGCTCTGTTAAGGTATCCACAGTGCGAAGTAAGATAGCCATTGTCTACAACGACCCCATCCCTGATCGCTACACCCAGTTTGGCGAGGCCGATGCTGTCTCCGACGTTCTGGAAGAGGTAGAGACGGTCAATGATGCCCTGAAAGAATTGGGTTACGACGTCATCAATGTGCCCCTGGTTCCGCCTTTGGATGAAGTAAGGGAAACCATACGGAATCTGGACGTAGATATCTTCTTCAATCTGTTTGAGGGCTTTGCCGGTCAGCCGGATACTGAACCCATCATCGCCGGCATGCTGGCACTTTCAGGAAAGCCATTCACTGGTTCCACCTCGCCCACATTGTTTTTGGCCTTGGACAAGGTTAAGTCCAAGGAATTTTTGATCGGTTCCGGTGTGCCCACTCCCAGATATCACGTATTGCGTCCGGAAACAATGGGTCGGTTTGATTTAGATTTCCCAGTAATTGTCAAGCCGCCAGCCGAAGATGCCAGCCACGGCATCACTGTCGATAGCGTAGTCAATGATTCCGCTGCCTTGGCGCGGCAAGTACAAAAGGTGTGCCTCAACTATGGCGGGTCGGCTCTTGTGGAAGAGTTCATTGACGGCCGGGAATTCAATTCCACCGTCATGGGTAACCAGGACATTCACATCCTGTCAATTTCAGAAATAGTCTATACCTTGCCACCCGAACTGCCCCGCCTGGTTACTTTTGGCGCCAAGTGGTTGCCCGGGGATATCTATTTTGAGAACACCGACCCGGTGTGTCCCGCGGAGATCGATACGGAACTGTGGGATCAGGTTGCTGAAACCTCGCTTTCAGCCTATCGACTGATGGGTTGCCGGGGATATGCCAGAATTGACATGCGACTGGATGCCGAGGGAAGGGCAAAAGTGCTGGAGGTGAACCCCAATCCGGCCATAGCCCCTCGCTCTGGTGCTGCGCTTCAGGCTCGATCCGCCGGAATGACCTACGCTCAATTCATCAAAAGGATCGTATCACTGGCACTTGAAAGGTAGGAAGTATGAAACCCAATATCAGGCCTATGACTTCTGGCGACAAGACGGTTATCATGCAGATTCTCAGGAATACTCCTGAATTTATGGCAGAAGAGGTAGTTGTGGCAGAAGAGGTGATGGATAGCTATTTGCGCGATCCTTCCGGCCCTGATTACAAAATACTGGTGGCCGAGGTTGATTCCTCTGTTGCAGGCTATATCTGTTACGGACCTACACCCCTAACCAAAGGGACATGGGACATGTACTGGGCAGCAGTTGATCCCACCAAACAAGGGAAAGGTATCGGAAGCGCGCTTTGGGCAGCTGCCGAGAAAAATATGAGAGAAGCCAATGGAAGGCTCTCTCTGATTGAGACATCCGGAAAACCAAGCTATGCCAAGACCTTACGTTTTCATCAGAAGCAAGGCTACCATGAGGTCAGCCGAGTTCCTGATTTTTATGATGTCGGTGACGACCGGTTGATTCTGCGCAAGCTTTTGTGATAGGCAGTCAGCAGCGCGAGAAGTGATGCCCATACCTGCTCACTGCAACTTTCTGTGAAAGGAGGGCCCTGTGAGACCGATCAGCAAAATCGCTCCCGGATGGTGGGACTATACCACGCTGGATCACAAGATTCTGGATCAGGCTGCCCGGCTTACGGCGGAAGACCTCTTGGGTCTGAGCCGAAAAGGCTTCTCTATCAAATTCTACGATACCCTCGAGGACTTCTTCCTCGCCCAAGCAATGGAGTATATCACCGCATGGAAACAGGCCTCGGCGGATAAACCGGCCGGTATTTGTGGCCCTATTGGCCCATCGGAACAACTTCCGCTGGTTGCCCGGCTGGTCAACGAGCTTGAGATTAACCTCGATCATTGCCATTTTTGGGGCATGGACGAGTGGGTTTCCGATGGAAAGGAGCTGGAGTTCGATCACCCCCTCAGCCTTGCGGGGGCTGACATGCGCCTGTGTTTCAATCGCATCCGCGAAGACCTGCGCATGCCTTCAAAGAACATCCATTTCCCCAAGGTGGACACCAGGGATTACATCGAGAGTTGGGACAAGGCTCACTGCGTGATCATGCAAGGCGGGCAGGGAGAGGTCAAGCACTGGGCTTTCAATGACCCGCCCAGGCGAGAAGGGAAATATGGAGATGCCCCACCTTCTCCAAAGGAATTCCGCAAGCTGACCACTCGCCTAGTTGACCTTCATCCCTTGAGCCTGATCCAGAACGCCCGAACCTCTGGAGGAGGCATGATTCATAACATACCCACCCAGGCGCTTACTGTCGGTCCGGTGGAAACGTGGAAGGCAGACAAAGTGTCTATCTGGCACCCGGGGGATGATGACAATCCCTTTGGGATACGGCTGACCACGTTTATGATCTCAAAGAAGATCACCGACGCCGCTGTGCCGATGTCACTGCTGGCCGATCACCCAAATCTACAGTTTAACTTCTACCGTGGCGGGATCAGTACCTGCGAGATGCTGATGCAGTGAATGGCTCATCCGCTCATCAAATGAAAAAGGCTCCCCTCTTGGGGAGCCTTTTTGAGATTATCTCTTACGATACTGCTTTCTTTTACGGGCGCGCTTGAACCCATATTTCTGGCGTTCCTTGGTTCTCGAATCCCGGGTAAGAAATCCGTTGCCTCGAAGGACAGGTTTCGAATTCTCATCGGCTGCGAGCAGGGCGCGACTAATGCCATGCCTTATCGCCCCCACCTGACCAGATATCCCGCCGCCTTCTACCTTCACCACGATATCAAACTTGCCCAGAGTGTTGGTCACCACAAGCGGCTGCAAAGCAGTTCTCTTTAGGCTCTCTGTTCCGTAAGTGCTCTCAAAAGGCTTATCGTTGACCTTGATGGCTCCATTTCCCGGATAGAGCCGCACGCGCGCTACCGCTTCCTTCCTGCGCCCCGTGCCATAGTAGTAACGTAATTGTTGGTTCAAACTATCCCTCCTCGACCTCGCTTGCAGCCTTTACCTGAGCCCCATGGGGATGGGTTGGGCCTTCATAGACCTTCAATTTTCTGAAAATTGCTCGTCCCAGCGGACCCTTGGGCAACATTCCTTTCACGGCATATTCGATAACCCTGGTTGGATGGGTTTCCATCATCCTCTCGAATGTAACTGCCTTAATTCCCCCGGGATATCCTGAATGCCGATAATAAATCTTCTGCAGGGGTTTACTGTTTCCTGTCACTTTCACTTTTTCAGCATTCACCACGATGACAAAATCACCGGTATCCAGATGACGCGCGTAGATGGGTTTGTTTTTCCCATTCAGAAGCTGGACGATCTCCGTGGACAAACGGCCCAGCGTTTTCCCGGAGGCATCAATTACATGCCACTTCCGTTGAATATCTGACGCTTTAGTACTGTATGTTTTCATAATTGACTACCAAATCCAATATAAGAATAATTGACCCTTATCAGGCACAATCCGTGCGATGGCGCGGTTGGTCTTGCTGTTCCTATTTTGGGCGAAACGACCATTTCACCCAACTCCGCTGCTTCCATATCGCCCAATCCGATCCTTATCAAACACCCCACAGTGCGCCGAACTTGCTGAGGAAGGAACGCATTAGCTGAAATATCAAAGACTACGGAATTGCCCCTTCTCTTCAGACTGGCTCCCAGAATAGTCCTTATCGTATTCTTGGCACCACCTTCCTTGTTGGTGAATGATGCGTAATCATGCTGCCCCAGCAACATATCGCACGCTTCGCTCATTGCCCCGATATTCAGTTTTCTAGGTACTAGATATGCCCATCTGCGGGTTAACGGCAAACGCACCGGACTATTCAGAATCGTATAGCGATACTCTCTACTGAGAGCATGTCTCCTCGGATCGAAATCTGCTTCTACCTGGCAGGCATCCCTGATCGCGATATCCGCTGGCAGATGAAAATTAAGTGCTTTAACGAAAGTGCAAGGGTGATGGCCCGATTGCGTTTCAAAGGTTGCAACTTGTCCGCTGGCGTGAACTCCGGCATCAGTACGACCGGCACCATGGAGACGGACAACTTCCCCTGTAACTTTCGATATCGCTTTCTCTAACTCCCCCTGGATGGAAGGCACGCTTGTCTGAATTTGAAACCCATAGTAGTTCGTGCCTTCGTATTCAATCAGCAGAGCAATCTTAACAATTCCACCCACACCTGCTAAACCAGCTCGAGCTGGACCACGGTTGCTGCATCGCCGAGGCGCGTGCCTAATCTCAACATTCTGGTATAACCACCAGCGCGATCGGCATACCTTGGCGCTATTTCACTGAATACCTTGTTCACCACGTCTTCGCTATATATATAGGCCAGCGCTTGACGTCGAGCGCTAAGATTCCCGGCTTTCCCAAGCGTAACCATCTTCTCAGCCAACGAACGGACTTCCTTGGCCTTAGCCTCGGTGGTGACAATCTTGCCGTATTTCAGGAGATCTGTTACCTGGTTTCGATACATCGCCACGCGATGGCTTGTGCTCCTTGAGAGTTTGCGCCCTGCCACCCGGTGTCTCATTTCTCCTCCCTCACATTGAATCTCTCCTGCAGCTTCCTTCTCATTTCTTCCTTCTCTGCATCCTCAGCTATCTTATCTTCACTAGCTGGCTCGTCACCACTTTCAGATGCAACCTCTTCGGCTTCAATTCTCTCCACCAGGTTTCTCTCAACTAATTGGTCTTGAACTTCCTCCCATGATTTCTGACCGAAGTTCCTCAAATCGAGCAATTCTTCTCTGCTCTTCCCTAAGAGAATCCCCACATTGGTGATTCCCCCTCGTCTCAGTGCATTAAGAGTTCGCATGGAGAGCCCCAGTTGATCCAAGGACATGTCGTAGTTTTCTGGTTCCAGTGGCGACTTTTCTACAACGGTAATTGCCTTATCTGGCATTTGAACAAGTTTGGAAAAGATAGAGAATTGTTCAATCAAAAGACGGGCGCATTCGGCCACTGCCTCATCGGGAGAGATCGTGCCATCGGTCCACACGTCAAGCGTCAATTGATCATAATTGCTCTTATCTTCCACACGGGTCTTTTGCACCCTATAGTTTACCCGCCTGACCGGCGTAAAAACCGCATCCACGGGCAGCATTCCCAAGGGACGCCCTTCACTGTGACCTGCAGCAAGGTATCCCTTACCAATATTGACTGTAAACTCAACATTCAGTTTGGCATTGCGTGAATCCAAAGTGGCCAGAACATGTTCAGGGTTTACGATCTCAAAATCGGCCGAAGGCTTTATGTCACCTGCACAGATCTCACCTTCCCGGGAAGCTTCAAGGATGAGCTTGCCAGGGCGATCGGACAAGCGGCGTAAGCGTATTCCTTTAACATTCAACAAAAATTCCATCGTGTCTTCTTTGACATGCGGAATGGTAGAGAATTCGTGCTGAATGCCCTCGATCATCACCTCGCTCACTGCGGCTCCGGTTAACGAGCTCAGGAGAACCCGCCGCAAAGCGTTGCCCAGAGTAATTCCATAGCCCGGTCCCAGCGGCTCAATTACAAAGGTCCCGCAATTCTCCGAAACCAGACGATATTCAATTGTGGGAGTTACTGACTCAGGCAACTTATTGACCTCCTAGCGAAGAGACCCATTTTATCGGGAATAATATTCAACTATGAGCCTCTCATTAATCGTAACCCCGATATCTTCCCGCGATGGCTCGCTCAGAACCTTTGCCACAAGGGTCTTATTATCCACACTTAACCATCCCGGTATCGTTTTAGACGTGATATTCTGCAGCGCAGCCTGATAGGGAACGAGCTTATCTCTTCCTGTATTCCAAGCAATGACATCACCTGGTTTCACCTGGCATGAGGCAATATCTGTCTTACGCCCATTTAGGGTGAAATGTCCGTGTGTCACCAGCTGTCTCGCCTGACGCCGACTTTCAGCGAAACCAAGGCGGAAAACTGCGTTATCCAGTCTCAATTCCAATATCTGGAGCATGCGCAAACCCGTTCGCCCGGGAGCCGTTTCAGCCTCCGCAAAGTGTCTGCGCATCTGGCGTTCCATCACGCCATAAATATTCCTGACTTTCTGCTTTTCAACCAGCCTTATGCCGTATTCCGACATTTTGCGAGGGCGCGTACGACGCCTATGCCCAGGAGGATTTTGCCTCCGCTCGACGGCACACTTCGGTGTGACACACCTTTCACCCTTGAGCATCAATTTTTCGCCTTGTCGTCGACAAAGCCGACAAACGGGCCCAGTGTATCGGGCCATATCTCCTCCTCTTGAAACGGAATGCGGAAAGCGGAGATAAGAACCATACGCAATCTCCGTTCCTTATCCTCGATCTTATTCTAAATTCTTCTTCTCTTCGGGGGGCGGCATCCATTATGAGGTGTTGGGGTAACATCCCTGATACTCAAAATGGTAAGACCGCTTGCCTGCAATGTGCGGATAGCCGCCTCACGTCCACTGCCAGGCCCCTTTATATAGACATCAACCTGCCGTAATCCATGTTCCATACCTTTGCGCGTGGCTTCCGCCGCAGCTCGTTGAGCTGCGAAAGCTGTTCCTTTACGTGATCCCTTAAACCCAGTGGTCCCGGAACTGCTCCAAGAAATCACCCCCCCCCTATCATCGGTCAGGCTGACTATCGTATTGTTAAAAGTCGACTGAATGTACGCACGTCCTCTTACAACGCCCTTGCGTTCACGTTTCTTAACCCTGGTTCCCTTGCCTTTTACTGCCATCTATGTACCCCTCGCTAACTCTTGACTATGATCCCTATTTCTTGGTCATGCCACGGCGTCGCCCTCGACCCGCAACCGTCTTCTTCGGTCCACGCTTGGTGCGGGCATTGGTCTTCGTTCTCTGACCCCGCACAGGAAGCCCTCTTCTGTGCCTTATGCCCCTATAGCTCCCTATCTCGATAAGCCGCTTGATATTAAAGGTGACTTCTTTCCTTAGATCGCCTTCCACCCGATAACCCTTGTCAATGGCCTCTCGGATACGGTTTAATTCCTCATCAGTGAGCTCTTTGACCTTGGTATCAGGATCAACACCCGTTTGAGCCAGAATCTTCTTACTGAGGGTGGGCCCAATCCCATAGATGTAGCTAAGAGAAATTTCGACCCTTTTATTTGCTGGGATATCAACACCTGCAACACGTGGCATGTATTCTCCTTACTCCTTAACGAGGCGCAACCTCAATTTCGCAAGAAACAGCCTTATCCCTGCCTCTGCTTATGCTTGGGATTTGAGCACGTAACTCGAACTGCTCCCTTGCGCTTGACTATTTTGCATTTGTTACAACGTGGCTTCACTGAAGCTCGGACTTTCATTTACTTAACCTCGATATCTATTTGTTGAACCGATAAGTAACTCTGCCCCTGGTCAGATCATAAGGCGAGAGTTCCACAAGAACACGATCACCGCGCACAACCTTTATAAAGTAACGCCTCATTTTACCCGAAGCATGGGCCAAGACCAGATGTCCATTGGGTAACTCAACGCGAAACATGCCATTGGGCAAGGGTTCAGTTACTACCCCCTCAACTTCAATGGCCTCTTTTTTCGCCATAACCCCCCTCATTTACTCTAGCTAATATCTTCCTGATAATCTCTGCCTCTTCAAAACCAACTTAGAGTCGAGTCAAAACCTCCGGCGCCCCATCAGTGATCGCAATCGTGTGCTCAAAATGAGCTGACAGCTTACCATCTTCGGTGACGACCGTCCAATGATCATCAAGCACTTTCGTGCGCCAGCCACCAGCATTAATCATTGGCTCTAGGGCCACTGTCATACCTTGCCTCAGGATTGGCCCTTTGCCGGGCAGCCCAAAATTGGGCACCTCCGGCTTTTCATGCATCTCCCGACCAATGCCATGGCCCACATACTCCCTCACCACTGCAAAGCCTCTGGATTCAGCATAAGCCTGAATCGCAGCTGAAATATCGCTTAAACGGGCCCCCGCACTAGCCTCCTTAATACCTGCTTCCAGCGATCCGGAAGTTGCATCGATGAGGCTTCTCGCCTCAGGGCTTATCTTGCCTACCCCAACGGTGACGGCTGCATCACCCTGAAAACCATTATATATCGCGCCCACATCGATGGCAATAATATCGCCTTCTTTGAGAATGCGCCCTCCCGGAATACCATGAACTACTTGTTCATTTACAGAAGTGCAAATAGAAGCCGGAAAACCTCTGTATCCCTTGAATGAAGGCCTACCTCCCTGCTCTTCTATCGCCTTGACTGCGATGCCATCAAGCTCACCAGTTGTGATTCCCGGTTTGACCTCTTTGCTCAGAATCTCCAACACAATGGCTACGATTTTCCCCGCCTGCCGCATTACTCTGATTTCGCTTGGCGACTTGATAATGATTCCCATCTTATTCAGGCCAAGGCAGCGAGCATCTCCTTGCTCACATCATTGACACTCTGCTTACCGTTGACCTTGAGCAGCTTGGCTGCCTTTGCATAGTAATCAATCAAGGGAGAGGTCTGCTTTAGATAGACCTCTAATCGATTTCTCACCGTCTTCTCATTATCATCGGCACGCTGGTAGAGCTCACCGCCGCAGTGATCACACTTGCCGACCACCTTCGGCGGTGCGTCGACCAGATGAAAAGGCGCCTGGCACTTTCGGCAGATCCAGCGACCCGAAAGACGCTTGATCAAATCTTCTTCCGGCACATAAATGTAAACAGCCTTATCGATGGCCTTATTCTGCGATGACAGGGCTTTATCCAGCGCTTCTGCCTGCGGTATGGTTCGTGGAAAACCATCCAGCAGAAACCCATTGGCACAATCGGGTTTCGCGATGCGTTCCAGAACCATCTTTACTGTTACCTCGTCAGGAACCAACTCCCCCTTTTCCATATAGGACTTGGCGAGGTTACCCAACTCCGTCCCGCTCTTCTGAGCCTCCCGGAAGAGATCCCCTGAAGCAACATGCGCCATCTTCTTCTCTTTGACGAGAACAACTGCTTGAGTCCCCTTGCCTGCCCCTGGCGCTCCCAAAAGAATGATATTCATCTCACTTCTCCCCAGAGATCACTTAATAAATCCCTCATAATGACGCATCAAAAGCTGCGCTTCCATCTGCCGCATTGTGTCGAGGACCACCCCGACCACGATCAGTATCCCCGCGCTGCTGATGAGCATAAGTGTCTGCGCGTTAGTAGCTGAAGAGCCCACCATCACTCCTGCGAATACGGGCATAATGGCCACCAACCCCAAGAATAGCGCCCCTCCCCAAGTGAGCCTGTTGGTTATACCATTAAGATACTCTGCTGTTGGCTTCCCCGGGCGAATGCCCGGAACAAACCCTCCCTGCTTCTGCAAGTTATCGGCGATATTCTGTTGTTGGAAAATAACCATCGTATAAAAGAAGGTAAACCCAACCACCAGCAGAAAATAGAAGGACCAGTAAAACCATCCGTATCCTTCTCCTGTATTGAATAGTTCGTAGATGAAATTGGCAAAATTAGAGTTCTGCCCCTCTGCATTCATAAAGTAACTGGCCACCGTACCCGGGAATACCATCAGTGACATGGCGAAAATGAGAGGGATCATTCCGGCCGAATTCACTCGAAGCGGAATGTGCGTTCCCCCACTTTGCCGATAAACCCTTCCTCCACGGAAGGTACTTCTCGAATATTGAACCGGAATGCGCCGAAAGGCTTCCGTAACGTATACGATCAAGAAAGCGATAGCCACCAGCAATATTGCCAGCTTAAACAAGCCGCCATAGCCTGATAAGAGACGAGTGCGCTCCAAATTCTGCGGCATTCCGGCTACAATGCCCCCGAAGATTATGATTGAAATCCCATTTCCGATCCCGCTCTCTGTTATACGTTCACCCATCCATACAAGCAACATGGTGCCCGCTGTGAGAGCTATCACCATCGCAGCTGTGGGCAGCAGATCGCTCCCTGTTAGGCCAACCCCGTGGATGGGAGGAACCCCACCTCCAGAGACAGGTCGACTCATAAGCTCCAATTGACCGTACCCCTGCATCATAGCCAGCGGGACGGTGAGCCAATGGGTATACTTGTTTATCTTATTTCTTCCGTCTTCGCCCTCTTTAGATAACGCTTGCAGTCTCGGGACTATCGGAACCAGAAGCTGCATGATGATTGAGGCAGTTATATAGGGATAGACCCCCATGGCAGCTATGCTCAGCGTGCGCATGGCGCCTCCGCTGAAGATATCCAGCATGCCCAACAACTGGTTTTGCTCGAAGAGGTCCTTGAGTGCCTCAGTGTCAACACCAGGCACGGGAATATGAGCAATGAAGCGGAAGATCACCAGAATGCCGAAGGTGAACAACAGCTTTCGTCGAAGATCGGGGTGATGAAGAGCATTCACCACCGCCTGTACCAGTTTGGGCATCCCGCTCTGCCTTGCCTCTGGACGCTGCATCAGGCGATCACCTCCGCCGTCCCCCCTGCGCCCTCTATCTTGCTCTTAGCTGCTTGCGAGAATTTATTCGCTTTCACCACCATCTTGCGCGCGATCTCACCGTCTCCCAATATCTTAACAGGCTTATTCAATCCTTTCAGTATCCCTGCAGCAACCATAGCTTCGAGAGTCACCTCGGATCCCTCGGGAAAAATGCTCAACCTCTCGATATTTACAATAACATATTCCGTACGGAATATGTTATTGAATCCGCGCTTGTACGGCAAACGCTTCACCAGAGGATTCTGCCCCCCCTCAAAAAGCGGGTGAACCCCACCTCCCGAACGGGACTTCTGTCCCTTCAGTCCACGGCAAGAATAAGTACCATGCCCGCTTCCCAGACCGCGCCCTACACGCTTCCGCTTATGCTTAGCCCCCACTGGGGGGTGTAATTCATTCTGTTTCAAGACTCACCTTCCTGGCTCATTTCCTCTACCTCCACCAGGTGTCTGACCTTCCTCACCATTCCCCGAATTTGCGGCGAATCGCGGTGTTCCACAACACCATTTAATGAATGCAAACCCAAGGCTTCAATCACCCTTCTTTGGTCCTTGGCATAACCAATCGTGCTTCTCTTCCAGGTAATGCGCAGTGTGGACATCTTAGCTGGTCTCCCTGTCTTGCGGCAATGCCTTGCCACGCTTGGCCAATTCCTCTCTTGGGTCTCTGAGCTGACTCAGCGCCGTCAGAGTCGCCTGGACGACATTGATCGGATTTGAGCTACCCTTAGACTTACTCAGAATATCTCTTATTCCTGCCGATTCAACCACAGCTCGAACAGCCTTCCCCGCAATCACTCCGGTTCCCGGAGCTGCCGGCTTAAGAAAAACCTCGGCGGCGCCAAATTTGGCGGTTATCTCATGATGAATGGTGCTTCCATTGATCGGTACCCGGATGAGTTTCTTTCTAGCTACAGCTGCCCCTTTTCTGATAGCAACAGGTATCTCCTTGCCCTTACCAAGGCCGAAACCCACATGACCCTGATCATCACCCACCACTACCAGGGCACTAAATGAAAGCTTTCTCCCACCAGCGACAGTTTTAGCAACACGCCTTACGTGGACCAGCTTTTCGGTCAAGTTTAGCTCTTCTGGATTAATCCTTTGATTCATGAAGACCTCAGAATTTTAGTCCGGCTTCTCTGGCTGCATCCGCCAGGATTTTGACTCGGCCGTGATACCTATACCCCCCACGGTCAAAAACAACCTGCTCAACTCCGATATCTAGAGCCCGCTTTCCTAACAGAGTGCCAACAAGCTTGGCATCCTCAGACTTGCTCTTTGGACCGGCTTCTTTCGTTGTATCAAATGAGGAGGCCGAGACCAGAGTCCGCCCTTCACTATCATCCAAAAGCTGAGCATATATGTGCTTCAAGCTACGGAAAACACAGAGCCTGGGCTTGGTTGCTGTGCCGCTAACCTTTTTTCGGACCCTTAAATGTCTCCTTGTTCGGTTGACTCTAGCTTCTTTCACACTTGTCATAGCAGTTCTTCTTAAAACTCTTTACTTCTTGCCGCCGATCTTGCCGGCTTTGCCTGCTTTTAGCCTCACATATTCGCCTGAATACCTGACACCCTTACCCTTATAATGATCAGGCGGCTTTAGCCCTCTGATTTGGGCCGATGTTCTCCCCACTAGCTCCTTATCAATACCCGAGACAGTAATCTTATTAGTTCCCTGAGCAGTAAGCGAAATCCCCGGGGGTGACATGAATTCGATGGGCTTGGGATAGCCTAAATAAAGCATCAGCTTTCCCTCCGCCGCCTGAACACGATATCCGACTCCCACAAGCTCCAGGTTTTTTTGAAATCCTTGGCTTACCCCTTGAACCATGTTATCGATCAGCGTCCGGGTGAGACCATGATAAGAACGATGCTCTTTGCTATCAGACGGCCTCGAAACTGTCAGAATGCTCCCGTCAACTTCAATGGACATAGCCGGTTGCACGGAGCAACTAAGGGCCCCTTTAGGCCCTTTGACAGTTATTTTACTTCCCTCAATCTTAACCTCAACCTCTTTGGGTATTGTTACGGGTTTTTTTCCTACTCTTGACATCCTCTATCCTCAATGTGTCACTCACCATACGTAACACAAGATTTCCCCCCCCAGCCCACTCCGCCACGCTTGTTTTCCTGGCATTATCCCTTGCGTAGTAGATAACATGGCTATCCCCATCCCCCCATAAACGCGAGGGATTTCCCCTTTACCGACATACACCCTGAGACCTGGCTTACTCACACGCTTGAGTCCCTTTAAAACGGGCTCCTTTGTTTGTGTATACTTGAGATGTATCTTTATGACCCGCTGCGGTGTCTCACCCTTCAAGAGTTCGTACTCTCTGATAAATCCCTCATCTTTGAGAACCTTGGCAATGGCAATCTTGCTCTTTGAACAAGGAACGAGCACAAAATTTGAGCCCGACATATTAGCGTTTCTTATCCGCGTTAACATATCAGCTATAGAATCAGTTACAGTCATGATTGCTCTCCCATTACCAACTGGACTTCCGAACCCCCGGCAACTGTCCTTCATTGGCCAGTTTGCGGAAGCAAATGCGGCAGAGATCAAAGTAGCGCATATAAGCCCTCGGCCGCCCACACAAGCGACATCGATTCCTATGCTGTACCTTGTATTTCGGGGTTCTTTGTGATTTTACTATTTGAGAAGTCTTCGCCACTTATCTCCTTACTTGGCAAAGGGCATGCCCATGAGCTCCAAAAGACGCCTGCCTTCTTCATCGTCCTGCGCCGTGGTTACAATAGAGACCTGCAACCCTCGCACTTTATCGATCTTATCATAGTCGATTTCGGGGAAGAGGATTTGCTCCTTTATTCCTAACGAATAGTTTCCATGGCCGTCGAATGAATCTCTGGACACTCCCTGAAAGTCTCTGATGCGCGGGATTACAGCATTGATCAAACGATCAAGAAAATCATACATCCGTTTGCCCCGGAGTGTTACCATGACCCCGATCAGCATGCCCTGGCGCAGTTTGAAACCGGCGATTGATTTTCTGGCTTTGGTAGTTACCGGATGCTGCCCTGTGATCGTTGCCAGATCTGTGGTTGCTGCCTCAAGTGCCTTCGCGTTTTGGATGGCCTCGCCCATGCTTATATTGAGCACCACCTTCTCCAACCGAGCAACCCTCATCGGGCTCCGATACTCGCTCTCCCGCATTATCTGCGGTACTACTTCTTCGTGATACTTCTGCTTTAGACGTGAAATCTGGGGCATTAGTCGATTACCTCGTGACACTTTTTGCATATTCTAACCTTTTTCTTGTCCCCAAGAAAGCGGAACCCTACCCGTGTAGGTTGGTGGCATTTCTTGCAAATCAACTTCACGTCGGAAACGTGAATGGGGGCTTCTCTCTCAATAATTCCCGCCTGCCTCATCGTTCCCCGCGGCTTCATATGCCGCTTGGTCATATTGGCCCCTTCCACAATTAACCGCTCATCCTTAGGGAAAGTCCGTTGTACTTTCCCCTTCTTTCCTTCACTTCTCCCCAATATCACCAGCACTTCATCGTTCTTCTTGATCTTCATCATCACAACACCTCAGGAGCCAGCGAGACGATTTTCATGAAGTCTTTCTCCCGAAGCTCACGGCCTACCGGACCGAAGATGCGGCTCCCTTTCGGATTTCCCTTTTCATCCAAGATGACAGCCGCGTTTTCATCGAATCTAATATACGAACCATCCCGACGGCCATATGGTTTAGCTACACGGACTATGACCGCTTTGACCACATCGCCTTTCTTGACTGCAGCGCCTGGATTTGCCTCCTTGACTGTAGCCACGATCACATCGCCTATTGTGGCATATCGCTTCCTCGTCCCTCCGGGAATCCCGAAGCACATAATCTCCCTTGCCCCGGAGTTATCCGCCGCTCTGAGCCTAGTATATATCTGGATCATGACTTCTTAACTCGCTTCCTCTTTTATTGACGGCTCTCTTGTCTCTGCCTTAGTCAGAATCTCCGCTACCCGCCAACACTTTTCCTTCGATAGAGGTCGCGTTTCGCTGATCTTGACCCTATCGCCAACACTACAGGCGTTGGTCTCATCATGGGCTTTGAGCTTCTTATTATAAACGACATGTTTCTTGTAGCGAACATGCTGGCGACGAGTGCTTATCAGCACCACAACCGTCTTATCCATCTTATTGCTCACTACGTTCCCCACGAGGGTTCGCCTGTTACCCATATTTCTAACTCCTGGATAGTTCCATTTCGCGCATTATAGTCTGGAGCTGGGCAATTTTCTTCTTTGCCTTGTTGACCTCGCGATAGTCGGTCAACTGCCTCGTGGAAGCTCTGAATCGCAGATTAAAAAGCTCCTGACGTGAACTCTCGAGCTCTCGCCGGAGTTCCTCGTATTTCAACTTCCGCATGTCTGTTATCCGCAACTCTCCAAACTCCTCTTCAATATACCTATTGTGCTTTCGTTATGATCCGGGTAGCGATTGGAAGCTTATGGGAAGCCAGCTTCAAGGCCTCCTTTGCCACGTCCTCGCGAATGCCTGCCATCTCAAATAGAACTCTGCCCGGTTTCACCACAGCTACCCAATGATCTACGGCACCCTTCCCCTTGCCCATCCTGGTCTCCGGTGGGCGGGAGCTAACCGGCTTATCAGGGAAGACGCGAATCCAGACTTTCCCTCCGCGTTTTACATGGTGCACGATGGCGCGCCTGGAGGCCTCAATCTGGCGACTGGTAATCCAAGCGGGCTCCAATGCCTGCAGAGCGAATTCTCCAAAATCAACAGAGTTCCCAGACTGGGCCTTGCCTTTCATACGGCCCCTCTGTGCTTTCCGATATTTGACTCTCTTTGGCTGTAACATCTAAGATGACTCCCCAGGCTCTTCAGCTGCCTCGAGCCTTTCTCTCACAACTGGCTGTCGGACTTCAGGGACGATGAGGCCCTTAAAAATCCACGCCTTGATACCGATCTTACCTGTGGCCGTAAGAGCTTCGGCAAGACCATAATCGATATCGGCACACAGGGTATGCAGAGGAACGCTCCCCTGGTGTTCCATTGTACGCCGAGCTATTTCATGTCCGTCAAGTCTTCCACTGATCTGGATCTTTATTCCCTTGGCTCCGGCATCCATAGTTTGCTGCATAGCCCGCTTCATGGCCCGTCGATAGGAAATCCTTCTCTCCAGCTGGTCTGCAATATTTCTAGCCACCAGATAGGCATCAAGTTCGGGCTCCCGTATCTCTTGAATATTCAGCCGGACCTTTTTTCCGACAACTTTTTCCAGGATGCCCCTCATCTCATCAACCCTCTGCCCCCCACGCCCAATAACCACTCCGGGCCTAGCCGTATAGATGGTAATCGTGACATCGCCGGTGCCGCGTTCGATTTCCAACTTTGAAATACCGGCTCCGCTATAGTTGGATCTAATGGCACTGCGAATAGACAGATCCTCGTGCACCAGTGCAGCATAATGGTGATCATCATGCCATTTGGACTGCCACGTCTTGAAGCTACCAAGCCTAAACCCTACTGGGTGAACCTTCTGCCCCATTTATGTCTCCTCAACCACGATCGTAATGTGACACATTCGCTTGAGGATTGGATTGACCCTACCACGACCCTTAAACCGCATCCTCTTCATGCGCAATCCGTCATCCACGAATGCTCCGACAATTTTGAGTTCCGCTGGTGCCATCTGAAAGTTGTTCTCTGCATTGGCAGCAGCAGACTTCACCACTCGCGAGACAATCCGAGCGTTTGCGCTTGGCATATAACTCAAAATACCTAGAGCCTCATCGACCTTTTTCCCGCGCACACTATCGACAATCCGCCGTGCCTTCTCAGGAGAAAGCCTTATTCCTTTTGCTGTTGCTCTTACTTCCATTCTCGTTCTACCAACCGGGGATTTTCTTTTTTCGTTGAAAGTTACGCTTTGCGAGTTGCTTTTTCCGCTTTGGCAGTATGCCCGCGATACGTCCGAGTCGGCACAAACTCTCCCAGTTTATGACCCACCATGTTCTCCGTCAAAAAGATAGGAACATGGCGTCTGCCATCATGAACCGCCAGCGTAATGCCAACCATCTCAGGTATGACGGTTGAACTGCGAGCCCAAGTCTTGATTACGGCCTTCTGCTTACTCTCCTTGAGAGCATTCACCTTCTTCATTAACTTGGGATCAATAAATGGGCCTTTCTTTGTGGATCTTCCCACCTGAACCTCCGCTTACCTTCGCCTTCTGATAATCATATTGTCGGTTCGCTTGTTCTTCCGAGTCTTGACGCCACGGGCAGGCTTACCCCAAGGGGTTTTCGGACCAGGGAAACCCACTGAGCACCTTCCCTCACCACCACCATGAGGATGATCACGCGGCGTCATGGCAGTACCTCGCACCGTTGGACGCCACCCCATCAATCGCTTCCTGCCCGCCTTGCCGAGAACGATACTGTTATGGTCAATATTTCCAAGCTGACCGATCGTTGCCATACATTCCAGCCGGATGCGATGAGTCTCCTTTGAAGGAAGTCTCACTAAGGCATATTTATCCTCTTTGCCCATAAGTTGGGCGGCCGACCCGGCGCTTCGAACGAGCTGTCCGCCCCGCCCTAGATGAACTTCAATATTGTGAATAGGTGTTCCCGCAGGAATGAGCCTGAGCGGGAGAGCATTCCCTACTTTTATCTCGGCCTTCTCACCAGACATAACCTCTGCACCGACCTTGAGCCCCAGCGGCGACAAGATGTATCTCTTCTCCCCATCAGCGTATTGAAGGAGAGCGATATGCGCTGAACGATTTGGATCATACTCAAGAGCCACCACTTTAGCGGGGATATCATGCTTGCTCCGTTTGAAATCGATGATCCGGTATTTCCTCTTTACCCCACCCCCACGGTGCCTTACGGTGATCCGCCCCTGATTGTTTTTGCCTGCCTTCTTGCGTAGGGGCACAACCAGCGATTTCTCAGGCTTCTTCTTGGTCAGCTCACGAAAATCCTGCCCACTCATGCCCCGGCGACCCGGTGAGGTTGGTTTATGTAACTTGATTGCCATTATTCTTCCTAGACCCCTTCGAATATCTCGATCTTGTCGCCCGGTTTCAGCATAACGATAGCCTTCTTCCACGACGGCTTTTGGCCTTTCATCCTTCCGAAGCCTCTGGGTTTGGACGGAACCATGACCACATTTATCGAGACTACGGTAACCTTGAAAGCCTTCTCTACGGCTGCTTTTATCTGAGCTTTGTTGGCCTTTTTCATCACTTCGAAGACATACTTATTCTGAACCCTGAGGTCGGAGCTCTTTTCCGTGACTATTGGCCTTCGGAGTACTTCATAGATATGCATCTTGATAACCTATCCTCATGCAACAGCGGGTTTCTCTGCCCCCAGAAGCTCTTCAACCGCCCGGACAGCATCAGCCGTCATTATCAAACTCTTGTGGGAGAGCAGATCGACCACATTCAGCTGCCGAGCCTGAGTCACCTTGGTTCGACTGAGATTACATGCTGATTTGATCACATTCGCGTCCGGCGAAGATAAGGCAATGAGGGCTGAGCGATCAACTTCCAAAGCCTTCAAGAGACTGATCATGTTCTTGGTTTTGGGTTCGCTCATCACCAAGCTATCTATTACCTTCAGCTCCCCATCAGAAAGCTTTCCGGAAAGCAGGCACTTTATCGCCAAACGACGCATCTTCTTGGGCATGGCCTGTCGATAGCTCCTGGGGCGAGGACCAAACGTTACCCCGCCATGGCGGCGCAAAGGTGATCTAAGGTCACCCGCTCTCGCTCGGCCGGTATGTTTTTGTCGGAATAGCTTACGAGTGCTGCCTGCTACTTCACTACGGGTCTTCGTGTTAGCCGTGCCCACTCTGGCATTGGCTCGCTGCCTCACCATTGCTTGGTGAACGACAGCCTCATTCATAGCCACGCCAAAAACGCTCTCATCTAGATCGAGCTGCCTTACAATTGCCCCTTCAGCATCATAAACTGGAATTTGCATCATATCCCCTTGGGTGCTTCACTCACAAAAACAGCCAACAGCTTACAGTTTGTCCTCTTTGCTGGTGACTGTAGACTGTGGGCTGTAGCTACCAGATTTCGCAAACTAGATGCGGCCCCGCACTCCCTACCAACTGGACTACTATAGCTTACAGGAAATATCAGCAAAGTCAAGAGGGTAGCGCCAAAAAGCACCCCTATAACTGAGATCACGCCAATTTCAAAAACCATTAATAATCCCCATTCCTTCCCTGCTAGCATCTTCACCCTAAAAATAGAGCTCAATAAGACCCTATAGCATCTCGCAACAATTACAGTGTGTCTCGACCGAATCGCACTGTGCCCAACAAACGTTAGACCTTCTGGATGATGACCAGCCCATTTCTATGCCCGGGAACAGAACCTCGCAGAAGAAGCAGGTTGCGGTCCGGGTCGGCCTTTACTACCTTCAATCTTCTGGCGGTCACCCTTTCGTTCCCCATATGTCCGGCCATGCGCTGCCCTTTTAGCACCTTGGATTGGCCAGTGCCGGCGCCAACGGAACCGGGAGCCCGGTGACGATCAGACTGCCCGTGTGTTTTAGGGCCACCCTTAAAGTGATGGCGCTTCACTCCACCGGCGAAGCCCCTTCCCTTTGAAGTGCCGATAACATCGACAATATCTCCAGGCTTGAAAATATCAACGCCTACTTTTTGACCAAGCTCCACTCCGGAAATATCATCCGTCCTCAGTTCGCGCAATTGCTTGAAATTCCCGGACTTTTTGAGATGCCCCTTCTCCGGTTTATTCAGTTTCTTGGACTCGCTAAAGCCAATCTGAACGGCATTGTAGCCTTCCTTGTCCAATGTCTTGATCTGTGTCACAGCGCAAGGGCCTGCCTCGATGGCAGTGACCTGAACCACCGCGCCATCATCAGCAAAGATTTGGGTCATGCCTATCTTCTTACCTAAAATTCCACCAACCATTTCACTTTCCTTCCCTAGACTCACAGCACCTTCGCTGCCATCTTCGATCGTCAGTCAAGCACGGATCGCTTTTAAATCTTGATCTCGATGCTCACACCGGCAGGCAAATTGAGACGGGTGAGGGCATCAACTGTCTTCGATGTCGGATCCACGATATCAATCAAGCGCTTATGAGTACGAATTTCAAACTCCTCGCGGGAGTCCTTATCGATAACCGGTGAGCGAATAACGCAGAATTTCTTGATGTGTGTCGGCAGCGGTACAGGCCCAACTACGGCTGCCCCGGTGCTTTCCGCAGACTCAACAATATGAGCCGCCGACTGATCTAGTATTCGATGATCATAAGATTTCAGCTTGATCCTGATTTTTTGCTTTGCCATGTTAACCGCTATCTCCCGATCCTGTATTTTGATGTGATCTTTTCAGCCATATCTTTAGAGACTGCTTCGTAATGGTCAAAACCCATAAAAAAGCTGGCCCGCCCTTGACTTATGGACCTCAGGTCAGTGGCATAACCAAAACTCTCTGACAGGGGAAGATAGCATTGAATAATACTGATCCCCTCATTTTGCTCAATACCCTCAATACCGCTTCGCTTTGAATTCAGACTGCCAATGACGTCACCAAGAAACTCCTCCGGGGTTGAAACTTCCACCTTCATGATTGGCTCAAGGATTACCGCGGCAGCTTTCTGGATACAAGCTTTCGCCGCCATGGACCCGGCCATCTTGAAAGCGATATCGGAAGAATCTACTTCATGGTAACTTCCGTCCACAACTGTAGCTCGCACATCGATCACCGGATAGCCTGCTATGACGCCTTCATCTAAAGCCTGCTTTACCCCGGCTTGTATCGACGAAACGTATTCCTTGGGTATCGTCCCACCGACGAGACGGTTGACAAATTCAAACCCTTTCCCTCGCTCCAAAGGTTCCATTTCGAGCCATACATCCCCATATTGACCTCTGCCGCCGCTCTGGCGGATGAACCGACCCTCAGCCTTGGCGGAGGTCGTGATAGTCTCCTTATAAGCCACACGAGGCTTGCTTACATTCGCGTGGACCTTAAACTCGCGCAGTAAGCGAGTGGCGATAACCTCAAGCTGCAACTCACCCATGCCTGAAATAAGCGTCTGCCCGGTTTCTTGATTGTATTGAACCTTGAACGTCGGGTCTTCCTCGGCCAACTTGTTGAGAGATTCAACTATCCGATCCTGGTCAACCTTCGATTTGGGCTCAATAGCCACTGATACCACAGGCTCCGGAAATGTGATGGACTCCAAAATAATGGGGTTTTTGGGATCACAGATCGTATCACCGGTGGAAGTATCCCTCAATCCAACGGCAGCGGCGATTCCACCGCTGTAAATTTCCTGAACTTCTATCCGATCATTGGCATGCATTTGATATAATCGCCCGATTCTTTCCTTTTTGCCCGTGACAGCATTATACACCTGAGCTCCGGATTTGATAGTGCCGGAATATACCCTAAGGTACACCAACCTGCCAACGAATGGGTCGGTGACAATTTTGAAAGCGAGTGCTGCCAGCGGGGCTTCATTTTGAGGGTATCGAACTTCTTCTTTTTCAGTATCGGGTCTCAGTCCGCAGATTGGGGGTGTATCCAAAGGTGAAGGAAGATAATATGCTACTGCATCGAGAACTGGCTGGACACCGATATCTCTGAGGGCGCTACCACACATAACCGGGACAATCTTATTGGCAATGGTGGCACGGCGTATTCCTGCCCGGAGAGTAGCGACATCAACCTCACTATCGTTGATATAGGCATTCATGAGGTCATTATCGCTTTCGGCAACATGTTCGATAATTTCACGCCGGGAACGGGCTGTTATCTCCCGATATTCGGCCGGGATATCCATCGTCTCCATATTCCCATCTTTAGAGAAGAGAAGCGCCTTCTCCTCAACCAGATCGATGATTCCGGCAAATGAGGATTCAGCTCCCATGGGCAATTGAATCGGCACAGCGTTCGTCTTCAGTCGCTTTTTCATCATCTCAATGGTCCGCTGAAAATTGGCCCCCGTCCGATCCATCTTGTTCACAAAGCAGATTCTGGGAACTTTGTATTTGGTTGCCTGGCGCCAGACCATTTCCGATTGGGATTCAACACCTTCCACGCCATCAAAGATCACCACACCCCCATCAAGCACACGAAGACTTCTCTCCACCTCAGCAGTGAAATCCACATGCCCCGGCGTATCAATAATGTTGATCCTGTGGTCTTGCCAAACGCAGCTGGTTGCCGCAGAGGTTATGGTGATTCCGCGCTCGCGCTCCTGGTCCATCCAGTCCATTTCCGTTGTGCCGTCGTCCACCCGCCCAACCTTGTACGTGCGCCCACTATGATGAAGGATCATCTCTGTCATCGTGGTCTTTCCCGCATCGATGTGAGCGATGACCCCAATGTTACGCGTAAGTTCAATCAGTGACGACGTCTGCGACATACTCTGCGCCTTAGCAATTACCTTTAACATTTCAGACTACCATCGATAATGAGCAAAAGCCCGATTTGCCTCCGCCATTCTGTGCGTATCCAGCTGTTTCTTGACTGCAGGTCCTTCTCCACGCGAAGCCTCGATGAGTTCCGCCGCGAGTTTTTCCGCCATTGGCTTTCCCTTCCGGGATCTGGCCGAATCGATCAGCCAGCGCATGGCCAGAGCCTGGCCTCGCGCCGGGGACACCTCCGTCGGGACCTGGTAAGTAGCTCCGCCAATACGACGTGGCTTCACCGCCACGAGAGGCGTAGCATTCTTTATGGCTTGCTCAAAGACTTCCAAGGGATCCTTCTTTGTCTGTTCCTGTATGACATCCATCACCGAGTAGACAATGATCTCAGCCGTACTCTTCTTGCCTCTCAGCATTATCTTATTGATGAATCGGGCAAGCTTTTCGTTCTGATATTTTACATCAGGCTGAATGACTCTTTTGGTGAATGTTTTCCCTCGTCTTGGCATTGACTTATACCCCTCATTTCAGATGGAGGAGCTTCTATCGTGTTGACAGAAGCTCCTCTGGGCGAGTTCACTTCGCTGAAGAAACCCTAGCTTTTCGCTTTTACTCTTTTTGCCCCGTACTTGCTGCGGCTGGTCTGCCTACCTGCAACACCTTCCGTATCTAACGTGCCGCGAACAATATGATAATTGACACCGGGCAGGTCTTTTACTCTCCCCCCCCGAACCAACACCACCGAGTGTTCCTGCAGATTATGACCTTCGCCGGGAATATAGGCCGCTACCTCTATTCCATTGGTGAGCCGAACACGCGCCACCTTCCGCAACGCTGAATTCGGCTTCTTGGGAGTCACCGTCTTAACTTGAAGGCAAACTCCTCGCTTCTGAGGTGATCCACCAGCTCGCTTTCCCCTGCCTTTGAGTGAGTTGTAGGCATAATGGAGTGCTGGTCTCTTCACTCTGGTTTTGAGTGGCTGACGCCCTTTTCTTACTAGCTGATTTATTGTCGGCAAGTTCCCGCCCCTTTCTCGAATTGCTAATGGGTGACAATATTGCATTTAACCATCAACGATCAATATTGTCAAGTGATCAGCCTGACTCTTGCCAAATATCTGACACTAATCCTCCTTCAAACAAGCGTAAACCAACTCCCTCAGAAAACCTCTCTGTGTTATGGAATACCATCGCTTGAAGAGTGAGCAGCCAATAGCACAATCGATTCCTGCATGGTCCCTCTTGCCAAAATGGATTCCCAGGAACTAGAATATCACCAGCGCTTATCTTACTCTCCCGATCAGGACAATTTTCATTGACTGTACCCAGCGAATTTCTACTATCCAATCCCTATTTCTCCGGACTCAGTCCTTCAGAGATTGACTCTATCGGCACGGTCGTCTTTGAAAGATCTTTCGCGAAGGGAGAAGTGATCACCTGGGAAGGGAACCCCGGCGAGTCCCTCTATTTCGTCGTCTCCGGAGCAGTCAAGTGCTTCAAAACGTCAGAAGAAGGGAAAGAGCAGATAATGCGCATAATCTTACCCGGAGATTCGTTCAACGACGTGGCTGTGTTCGATGGAGGCCCCAGTCCGGCCTCCGCGGAAGCCATGAGTCCGGTTAGCCTCTATGGCATCACCCGGAATGACATAGAGAAAATTTTGAAAGACTATCCGAAGGTGTTCCCAAATGTGGTAAAGGTTATGACTGCAAGGATTAGACACCTGATAGAATTGGTAGAGGACCTTTCGTTCCGGCGCGTTATCAACAGAATCGCCAGAGTGCTTCTGGAGTACGGCGCCGATGGCACAAGCCCGAAGCCAAAGCTTACTCAGCAGGAGATGGCAGCCACAGTGGGCACTGCTCGGGAGGTAGTGGGAAGGTCTCTCAAGACGTTGCAGCAAGAGGGCCTGATTCGAATTGAGCGAAACCGTCTGATCATCGCCAACAAGAAGGCGTTACAACAAATGGCCAACTCGGTCACGTGAGCAACCAGGGTGACAAAGGTCACTTAGTTCAGATGGGAATTCTGCTAGTATGACTTCAGATGAGGCGAGAGCAATGATTGAAATGCCGCTGGTGAATGTGGAGATATGCAACGGCTGTGGTCTGTGTGTGTCCGCTTGCAGCTGTGGCGCTGTGGTAATGGTAGCGATGAAAGCAACGATAATAGAATCACAAGACTGCGGATGGTGTACCGTGTGCGAGGCTATTTGTCCTGTTGGAGCTATCAGCTGTCCCTATGAGATCGTCATTGAGGGTTGAAGTGAGTATCAATAAATAACGCGGCCTGTGTTTTGTCACCGTCTCCGGCGACCCGTAAGGGTCGCTTTTTTTATCTCATATCGCTCGAGGGATTCATTGCCCGGCACCCTTAAAATACTCCGCAATGCCTCTTCAATATCTATAACAAAGCCATTATCAACTTTGCGACAAAAGTCACATCCATGAACCCCGCCCTGCTTTAGAATGAATCAGACTTCCAAAAGAGGAGGTGCCCCATGACACAGACGACATTGACTGAACCAGCTGAGACGAGGCCCAAAGGGAATTGTGTCCACCATTGGATCATAGAGCCGCCGGAGGGTGAGGTCAGCAAAGGGGTATGCAAGATTTGCGGGACGGAAAAGGAATTCAAGAATCATCTCGCCTGCTCAGCTTGGGATAACGAATCGCCAAGGTTCTCGCGGAGGAGAGTCGGCGGCGAATCTAAGAGGGACGATACTCATTCGGAGAGGGGGAGCTAAAAATGGGCGAGATAAAGAGATGCCCCAGATGTGATGGCAACGTTTTTATGGAATGGGACTATGGGGATGGCGATTGGTACGAATATTGCCTGCAATGCAGTTACCGTCATTATTTGCCTGCCGTAGTGAAAGTTCCCCGGAAATTGATCAAGGGAGGAAGGAAGAAACGGAGTCTTCGATAAGAGGGACATGGCGTCTGTCACGCTGGCCGGGAATCTAGCGGGAGAGCTTCAGGGAATGATGAGGCCTTTTGGCATATACCCAAGTGGAAAAATGCCGAGCAACCGATTAAACTTAATCCCATGATGCTATCCCGTTGAGGTGAAAGCGATGGACTATAAGGATTATTACAAAGTCATGGGCGTTGACAAGAACGCCAACGAGAAGGATATCAAGAAGACTTATCGCAAGCTGGCGCGCCAGTACCACCCGGATGTAAACCCCGGCAACAAGAGTGCAGAGGCTAAATTCAAGGAAATTAATGAAGCCTATGAGGTGCTGGGCGATGCCGAGAAGCGTAAGAAATACGACCAGCTGGGTGCCAATTGGCAACAGTACGAACAATGGGAACGGGCGGGGGGCGGTGCACAGGGCCAGCCGTTTGACTGGAGCCAATATGGATTCAGACCCGGCGGAGCCGGGCAGACCCGGCAGCAATATCGGACGATGACGCAGGAGGAAATGCAAGACCTCTTCGGGTCAGCGGGCGGCGGCGGAGGCTTCTCCGACTTCTTCTCCACGTTTTTCGGTGGTGCTCCCGGCGGAGAGCCCAGAAGACAACACCGGCCGGCCCCTCGAAAGGGGGGTGATATCGAGCAACCAGTGGAAATCACTCTGGAAGAGGCTTTTCGTGGGACAAGCCGAGCCTTTCAGATGAGCAACCCCGATGGCACAACCAAGACTATCGAAGCCAAGATCCCGTCGGGAACAAGAAGCGGCTCGCGGATCAAGCTCAAAGGGCAAGGGGGACCGGGAGTCAGCGGAGGGCCAGCCGGAGACATCTATCTTTCAATTCAAATTCAGCCTCATCCCACCTTTGAGTTAAAAGGGGATGACCTTTATACCAAGATACCGGTTTCTCTCACCACAGCGGTTCTGGGGGGAGAGGTCGACGTCAACACCATGGCTGGCGCTCTAAAACTGAAAATTCCTGCCGAGACTCAGAACGGCAAGACCTTTCGCCTTAAAAGCAAGGGAATGCCCAGCATGAAACACCCGGATCAGAAAGGCGATCTATACGCTGAAGTGCGAGTTGTATTGCCGCAGGGACTTTCGGAAAAGGAGCGGGACATTTTCAGAGAACTGGCCAAAATCAGAGAGTGATTTTAGATTCCTCTCCCTTGACGGAGGATGAGAAATCTGGAGAGAGGAGACACATTATATGAACCTAAACAAATTCACTGAAAGAGCCCAGGAAGCAATCCTGAACTCCCAGAAGCTTGCGGAGGACCAGCATCACACCCAGATGGAGGTGGAGCACCTTTTGCTGGCGCTCTTGAATCAGGCGGAGGGCGTAGCGCCGCAGATTCTCAGCAAGCTGGGGATGAATATCGAAGAGATCAAAAGAGAGATTGAATCCGAACTCTCCAATCAGCCCCAGGCCTATGGAGTAACACAGGTTTACATGTCCCAGAGACTGAAGCAGGTTTTCGATCACGCTGAAAAAGAAGCCGAGCGGCTGAAGGATGACTACGTCAGCACCGAACACCTGTTAATCGCCATTGCAGACGAGCCTGGAAAGGGAGCCTCCGGTAGAATTCTGAAGCAACGAGGCGTGACCAAGGATAGCATCTACGGTGTGCTGACCAGCATCCGAGGGCATCAGCGGGTCACCGACCCGAATCCGGAAGGCAAATATCAGGCGCTGGAAAAGTATGGCCGGGACCTGACGGAGATGGCCCGGCGAGGCAAACTGGATCCGGTGATCGGCCGGGATGAAGAAATTCGCCGGGTGATCCAGGTTCTCTCACGCCGCACCAAGAACAATCCGGTGCTTATCGGCGAGCCGGGAGTGGGCAAAACCGCTATTGTGGAAGGCCTGGCCGGACGAATCATCAAAAAGGATGTGCCGGAAGGACTCAAGGATAAGCGGGTAGTGGCCCTCGATATCGGAGCGCTTGTTGCCGGGGCCAAATACCGCGGAGAATTCGAGGAACGGCTCAAGGCCGTCTTGAAAGAGGTGCTGGAAGCAGAGGGGAAAGTTCTGCTATTTATCGACGAACTGCACACAGTCGTCGGGGCAGGAGCGGCTGAGGGAGCGATGGATGCCTCCAACATGCTCAAGCCCATGCTGGCTCGCGGCGAACTGCACTGTATCGGTGCAACCACACTCAACGAGTACCGCAAGCACATCGAGAAGGATGCGGCGCTCGAAAGGCGTTTCCAGCCTGTGCTGGTGAATGAGCCGACGGTCGAGGATACGATCAGCATTTTAAGAGGACTCCGAGAGCGCTATGAAGTCCACCATGGCATCAAGATCAAAGATTCGGCGATGGTTGCAGCTGCCGTCCTTTCCCATCGATACATCAGTGATCGGTTTCTGCCGGATAAGGCCATCGATCTGGTGGATGAGGCCGCGTCCAAGCTTCGCATGGAGATCGATAGCCTGCCGGTGGAACTCGATGAAGTCCAGCGACGTACAATGCAACTGGAGATCGAGCGGGAGGCGCTCAAGAAAGAAAAGGACGCAGCCTCAAAGGAACGATTGGGAAATCTGGAAAAAGAGCTTGCTGACCTCAAGGAGGAAGGCAGCCGACTCAGAGCGCAATGGCAGAAGGAAAAGGATGCCATCCAGGCCATCGGGCAAATCAAGGAAAAGATCGAGCAGGCCGGTGTGGAGGTGGAGCGAGCCGAGAGAATGGCCGACTTGGCAAAGGCGGCGCAGCTCCGCTATGGAACCCTGGTCGATCTGGAAAAACAGCTCAAATCAAGCGAGTCCAAACTGGCCGAGATGCAGCGCGATAAGCAGATGCTGAAGGAAGAAGTAGATGAAGAGGACATCGCCGAGATCGTCAGCCGGTGGACGCACATTCCGGTGAGCCGGTTGGTAGAAGGCGAAATCCAGAAGCTGCTTCATATGGAAGAACGGCTCCACCGGCGCGTAGTAGGACAGGATGAAGGAATCCGGGCAGTAAGCAATGCGATTCGGCGGGCGCGAGCCGGACTGCAGGACCCGAATCGGCCGCTGGGGAGCTTCATTTTCCTTGGCCCGACAGGCGTTGGCAAAACGGAGCTTGCCCGAGCTCTGGCCGAGTTTCTCTTCGATGACGAACAGGCGATGATCCGGCTGGACATGTCGGAATACATGGAGAAGCACACCGTATCACGGCTCATCGGCGCGCCGCCGGGGTACGTGGGCTATGACGAAGGCGGACAGTTGACAGAAGCTGTACGGCGCAAGCCATATTCGGTGGTCCTCTTCGACGAGATTGAAAAGGCGCATGGCGATGTGTTCAACGTCCTTTTGCAGATCCTCGATGACGGTCGGCTGACCGATGGCCACGGGCGAACGGTCGATTTCAAGAACACGGCGGTCATCATGACGTCCAATATCGGCAGCCAGTGGTTTACCGAGGTCGGGGCTATCGGCGAAGCGGATATCAGAAAGCACATTATGGAGGCGCTCAGAACGCACTTTCGTCCCGAGTTTCTCAACCGGGTGGATGAGATCGTCATCTTTCATGCGCTGGGCCGGGAGCACATCGAGAAGATCGTCGATATTCAGCTTCGGACACTGAGCAAACGCCTGGCGGAACGGCACATGACAATTGAACTGACCGACGGCGCCAAAGACCTGATCGTCTCCGAGGGGTTCGATCCGACATATGGGGCCCGGCCTTTGAAGCGCACGCTGCAACGACGTGTGCTTGATCCACTGGCGCTCAGGATTTTGGAAGGCGCTTTCATGGATGGGGACAGGATAACGGTTGATTCTGCCGGCGGCGAAGTGGTGTTCCGCAAAGCGTAAAACAAAAGGGCAATCTGCTTCTGTTCATTACAAACAAAACGAGGGCTGGTCGGCTTGACCAGCCCTCGTTTACATTCCGCCGATGTTTGATTTACAGGACCGCCGCGATGATGCCTCCGCTCCAGCCGGCAGCCCCGCCGATCAGGAGAACTTTGTCTCCTCGCTGAACCCGACCGGCCTCCATTGCCTCCGCCAGGGCGATAGGAATGCTCGCTGCTGCCGTGTTGCCATATTTGTTGACGGTAACCACGACTCTCTCCCGGGGAAGCGCCGCCATTTTGCTGATCCTATCGATGAGCTGAATTGTCACCTGATGGGGTACGACCAGGTCCAACTCTTCGCTTCGCCAGCCCGCCTTCTGAAGCGCCGTTCTGATGGCTCCCGGCAAATTCTTCATCGTCATCTTGGCGATTTCGAGGCTGTCGGAGAGGAAGTATTCCTTGGAAGGGTCCCGAGGATGGCAGGTGCCTCCACCCAGGACAGTGGCATAGGGCCATCCAGAGCCGTCCGACGTAAAGTGACTGGCGCGGATTCCCCTCCCATCATCATCACCCGCCTTGATGACCATCGCTCCCCCGCCGTCTCCTAAGGTAAGTCCGGCCAGCCCCAGCTTCATGTCTTCGAGGGTTTTGACGTTCCAGTTGATGCATGCGGAGAGCACCTCCCCGGCAGCAATCAACCCGATCCGACAGCGTCCGGTGCGGATAAAAGAATCCATAACGTCGATAGCATTGACGAAGCTGTTACAGGCGTTCTTGACATCAAAAACATGGGCGTTCCAGGCTTCCAGCTTCTCCTGCAACATATTGGCCGTGGCAGGTTCGCACATATCATGCGTTGCCGAAGCAAAGATGATGACGTCTATCTCGTCGGCGCTCACTCCGGCCTGCTCCATGGCCTTCAGGCTGGCTCGAGCCGCCAGATCGGAGGAAGAATCGCCATTCAACACGTGCCTCCGCTCAACTACTCCCGTCATCGCCTCGATGAAGTTCTCAGGTATTCCATTCTTCTGCAGATCCAGTCTCTTCTCGATAGAAGCTGAAGTAACGATATTATCCGGAAGGTACTTTCCCACCCCGGCGATAATACTGGAGACCTTGGTGCCCCGCTTCTCCAACTCCAGAGAAAGTGAGGAAAGCATCTTCTTCTCTCTGGCTTCTTTCCCCAGTTCCACGGACACCGTCGCTCTTTGCGGCACGTGCCCCAATGCGTTGTTAATCGTACCGGTAATCCATTTCAACGGTTTGGGTCGACGCAACATGAGTCTCATTCATTCACATCCTAAAGGGTAACTACTGTGAGCCTTCTTCATCCGATGGTATGGGATGCCTCATGAGAAGTCAAGTGATGGCAACGTTTCTGCAGATATCGGCAATCTTTGTGAGATTAAGGACATGAGGCCTTACCTTTTTGATAATGGGGTTCCTGTCACACGGCCATGTTGCTGCGTCTGAGACAACCACATCTGATTGACACCGATAACTAATTATTGTAAGATTCAGCTTGCCAAGTTGAGCAATTGCGCTCAAGATTTACCATCGAAGAACCGCAGGA
>JAQTRE010000004.1 GCA_028711995.1 Dehalococcoidia bacterium
CTGGCTCTCTCTGCCTCATCGGTCATCGCATCCGCATCATAGACGCGCTCGAAAAGGAATT
Organism: Dehalococcoidia bacterium; assembly: GCA_028711995.1. Taxonomy (NCBI): domain Bacteria; kingdom Bacillati; phylum Chloroflexota; class Dehalococcoidia; species Dehalococcoidia bacterium. The sequence goes on from JAQTRE010000004.1 coordinate 62, forward strand.
CCCTCAAGGTGTTCATGGCTTCCAGAATTGCAGGACTCAGGAGAATCGCTGGTGGGCTCTCCTCCTCTACCAGACCAGTCACTGCCCACGAATAATCAACCACATCGCTGACCAAGGTATTGATCCTTTTGGAGTGAGAATCCCCCAGTGTGGAAGTGACTAAACGAGGTAGGTCATCTAGGGTGATCAGGCCAGCCCTCAGAGCATCGTCGATGTCGTGATTGATATACGCGATGGAGTCCGCTATCTTGCAAATCTGTCCTTCAAAGGTAGCGGGAGCATCCCAACATTCTCCCATCAGGCCTTCCCTAGGCTTGGAGTGTTTCAGTATACCCTCTCTGACATCGGTTGTCAAGTTGAGCCCTTCCCCCCCCCTCTCCAGCACTTCAACCACTCTGAGGCTCTGTTCGTTGTGGCGAAAACCGCCCGGCAAAATCTGATTGAGGACATCTTCCCCCACATGACCAAAGGGCGTGTGGCCCAGATCATGTCCCAGAGATATGGCTTCCGCAAGGTCTTCGTTCAGACGCAATGCTCGTGCGATTGTGCGGGCGATTTGAGAAACCTCAAGGGTATGGGTCAACCGGGTAACGTAGTGGTCACCCATTGGAGCAATGAATACCTGTGTTTTGTGCTTGAGGCGACGGAAGGCTTTGGTGTGGATGATGCGATCCCGGTCGCGCTGGAACTCAGTACGGATAGGAGATGGTTCTTCCGGTTTATCCCGTTTTGCCAGCCTGCTTTGGGCAGCATAAGGCGAAAGGCCTTCTTCCCGTTCCTCAAGCCACTGGCGAATATTGCGACCAGACATCAAACTCTATTATATCGCATTGCAGGGAATAGGGGCACGGCATGGCCTGCCGTGCCCCTACCGGAATCAAAACTAATCGTCCAACGCGGCGTGAGCTGCGGCCAGCCTGGCAATCGGCACCCGGAACGGCGAGCAGCTGACGTAATCCAGCCCCACACGATGGAAGAACTCGATCGACTTCGGATCACCACCGTGCTCACCGCAGACGCCCAGCTTGATACCAGGGCGAGCCTTCCGGCCTTTCTCCACTGCGATTCGCACCAGCTCACCGACGCCGCTGGCATCCAGAGTCTGGAAGGGGTCCCGCTCAAATATGCCCAGTTCTACATATGGCTTAAGGAACTTGCCGGCATCATCTCGGCTGAAGCCGCAACCCATCTGGGTCAAATCGTTGGTGCCGAAACTGAAGAACTCCGCCTCTTTGGCAATCTCATCAGCCGTTACTGCCCCACGCGGCACTTCGATCATCGTCCCGATCTTGATCTCGGGAGCCTTCTGACGCTTCTTCTCCGCCTTGACCTGTTCAAAAACATCCAGCACAATCTTCTTCTGGTGGATAAATTCTTTCACATGGCCCACCAGCGGGATCATGATCTCAGCCTTGGCTCCCTTGACTTCATACGCTGCTTCGATAATGGCCCTGGCCTGCATCGCGGTGATCTCCGGATAGGTAATGCCTAGCCGGCAACCCCGATGCCCCAACATCGGATTGAACTCAAAGAGTGCGTCCACCTTCTCCCTGACCTTTTCAGCGCTGATACCCATTGCCTTGGCCATCTCTTTCTGCCCTGCCTCATCATGAGGAACAAACTCATGCAAGGGTGGATCGAGGAACCGGATGGTTGCCGGACGCCCCTTCAGCGCCTTGAAGATACCGATGAAGTCCTCTCGCTGCAGCGGCAACAACTCTTCCAGGGCCTTCTCTCGGCCTGCCAGGTCATCAGCCAGGATCATCTTTCGCATGGAAACGATGCGATCACCTTCAAAGAACATGTGCTCGGTTCGGGTCAGACCGATTCCCTCTGCGCCGAACTTGACGGCGATTTCCGCATCGATCGGCCTATCGGCGTTAGTGCGTACGCCCAGCCTTCGGGTGCTATCGGCAAGCTCCATCAATTTCTTGTACCAGGGATTCTTTTCCGGTTCTGCGGGAACAACCGGAACCTTGCCCAAGTACACAATTCCTTTAGAGCCATTCAGGCTGATCCAGTCGCCTTCTTTGAGAGTCTTACCAGCGACTTTAACGGTGCGTGCCTGGTAATCGACATCCAGTTCGCCACAGCCCACGATGCAGCACTTGCCCCATCCGCGAGCCACCAGAGCAGCGTGACTGGTCATGCCGCCACGAGCCGTCAGGATACCTTCAGCCACATGCATGCCTTCCACGTCTTCCGGGCTGGTTTCAGTGCGAACCAGAATCAGCTTATCGCCCTTTTTGCCTAATTCATGGGCGCGCTCGCTATTAAGCACAATCTTGCCTATAGCGCCGCCGGGACCGGCCGGGAGACCTTTGGCCAATTTGACAGCCGTCTTTTCGCCATCAGGATCGAGCATCGGATGCAGGAGTTCATCCAACTGCTCCGGCTTGACGCGCCTAAGTGCCGTTTTCGCATCGATCAGCCCTTCATCCAGCATATCCACCGCCATGCGAACTGCCGCCGTACCATTGCGTTTGCCGGAGCGAGTCTGCAACATCCAGAGCCGCCCATGCTCGATGGTAAACTCGAGGTCCTGCATATCCGTATAGTGCTTTTCAAGCGTATTACGAATATCCACCAGCTGTCGGTAAATATCAGGCATGGCTTCTTCCAGAGAAGGAAGCTTATCGTTCTGCCCAGGCTGCTTGCAATACTTGTTCAATGCATTCGGTGTGCGGATGCCGGCCACCACGTCCTCACCCTGGGCATTCACCAGCCACTCGCCGTAGAAATGGGAATCTCCCGTGGCCGGATCGCGAGTAAACGCCACGCCCGTGGCGCTGCCTTCTCCCATATTCCCGAAAACCATCGTCTGAACATTGACCGCGGTCCCCCATTCCGCTGGAATTCCTTCCACCCTTCGATAGGATACCGCTCTCTTGCCATACCATGACTGGAACACCGCACCGATAGCACCCCAGAGTTGCGCCCACGGATCATCCGGAAATTCCTTACCCAACACCTCTTTGACTTTCGCCTTGTACTGCTCGCAGAGAGACTTAAGGTCTTGGGCGGTCAGATCGGTATCCAGCTTGCATCCCCGCTTCTTCTTGAGGGCGTCCATCAGCTTTTCCAACTGAGGACGGACGGCCATTCCCTCATTCTCCGGTTCGATCCCGGACGACTTCTCCATCACCACATCCGAGTACATGGTGATCAATCGACGATACGCATCATACACAAAGCGCTCGTCCTTGGATTGCGTGATCATGCCGGGGATGGTAAGTTCACAAAGCCCCACATTGAGCACGGTCTCCATCATGCCGGGCATGGATTTGCGCGCCCCGCTGCGCACCGAAACCAGAAGAGGATTTTCCGCATCGCCAAAGCGGCGGCCCATTTCCTTCTCCACCTTTTTCATCGACTTGCGGACCTGGTCCATAACGTCATCAGGGAGTTTGCTTCCTGCCTGGAAATAGGCGGCACTGGTCTCTGTAGTGATCACGAAACCCGGGGGCACCGGCAACCCCAGGGTTGACATCTCTGCCAGATTGGCACCCTTGCCCCCCAAGAGATTGACCATGCTGGCATTCCCTTCTGAAAAATTGTACACCCACTTTGTCGTGCGCGAAGCTGTCATCTACGGCCTCCTTTTATTCAATCTATCCTTCATCGATGCAAAATCCCTTCTCGATGGTAGAGTCATTCACGCCAAGGATATAATAATGGTTGTAAGCCGTCAAATTCAATACCCCGCGCTGTTTTGTGCTAGGAAAACTCCTACTATAAGTCCTGATCAACCCCCTCGCCCCCAATCTTGGGGGAAGAAAGAGAATCTGGGGGACACCCCCAACCCCCCGGAAGGGAAGTGTCCCTTCGCCCTCTTGAAAACTGATCACTGATAACTGGATTTGGAATACCCCAGACCTCAGGCAGGAGGAATCCTGTATCTCTTGATCAGAGCTTCCTCAGACTACCTTGTCGCTATCCTGACTGAGAAACGATATAATATGGCTCACCGGGAAACGATGCTGTTACATTCGAGAAGATGAACTGGAAAACGCTTCAGAAAGCACGGGAAAGACTTGCCAGAGAACAGGGGACTCTGCTCAAGGATTGGGGCGGCAAAACCAGCATTGCTCTCATCTACCCCAATTCCTACTTTCTGGGCATGTCCAATCTGGGATTTCAAACCCTCTACGAGCTCCTCAACAGGAACGATTGCATCGTCTGCGAAAGGGTTTTCTGGGAGGGAGATGAGACCGTCTCTCTGGAATCACAAAGGCCGTTGGGAGACTTCGACGTTCTGGCCTTCTCTTTTTCTTATGAACTCGATTATCTCAACGCCGCCCGGGTTCTGAAATCGAGCTCCATTCCACTCTTCGCCTCCGAGCGCGGCGAACAACACCCTTTGATCATCGCCGGTGGGGCGGCGGTAACCGCCAATCCGGGGCCGTTGTCATCGATGATCGACTGTTTTGCCATCGGCGAGGGCGAGGAGATTTTACCGAGGATGACCCAGATCATTCTGGACGGTGTCGACTCTCCCCGAAAAGAGCTGCTCATAGAATTGGCCCGGGTGCCGGGAATCTACGTTCCCAGCATCCCCAATCCACCCATAGTTCGCCAATCGGTGGCCAACCTGTCGGAAACGGCCACAACCTCGATCGTGCTGACGCCGGATACTGAGTTGGGCGATTTGTATCTGATGGAAATTGCGCGGGGTTGTTCATGGGGGTGCCGGTTCTGCCTGGCCGGATTTCACTTCCGTCCCGTGCGATATCGCCCGGTGGAGAAGATCCTGGAACAGGCCATACAGGGATCGAAATATCGAAAACGCATGGGATTGGTGAGCGCCGCCATCTCCGACCATCCCCAGATCGACGAGCTTGTGGTCGGACTCAGGAAGCGGGGAATTGAGTTCTCAGTGAGCTCGATAAGGATAAAACCCCTTTCCGACGTCCTTCTCCACGGCCTGGCCGATAGCGGCACAAAGACCGTAACGCTGGCCCCTGAAGCCGGCTCCGAGAGATTGCGACAGGTCATCAAGAAAGGCATAACAGAGGACGATATTCTGAAAGCCGCGGATCGGATTGCCGGGATCGGACTGAGGCAACTTAAGCTCTATTTCATGGTCGGGTTACCAACGGAAACTGATGACGATATATCGGATATCATCAAACTGGCGCTTGCCGCCAGGGACATCGCCGGGAAGCATCGATCGGGAACCCAACTGACCCTGAATATAACGCCATTCGTGCCCAAGCCGGGAACGCCCTTTCAGTGGCTCCCGATGGCCACTGCCGATGTGCTCAAGCACCGGCTTTCTATGCTTAAGAAAGGTTTGAATCATAAAGGACTGGAGGTCAAAGCGGATAGCATCGAATGGTCTCTGATCCAGGGCATGCTTTCGCGAGGGGATTGGCGGATGGGAGAGGTTATCTCCAATTTGCCCCGGGGTTCGCTCTCGGAATGGCAAAAGGCCATGGAGAAAGCCGGCATTGATCCCGGACGAATCCATCGCGAGATACCTCAAGATGAGCCCCTCTCGTGGTCGATAATAGACTCAGGGATAAAGCCAGCGCATCTCCGGGCCGAAATGGAAAAGGCGCTCGGAAGTTACGGTGAATCCAACTCTTGCACGAGGTAACCATGGACATCGAGCATAATATCCAGGCAATAAAAAGCCGCATCGCCCGGGCGTGCGAGCGGGCTGGGCGGTCATCGGACGAAATTACCCTGATCGCCATCACCAAAACCGTTGACCCGGCAGCCATCCGCGCTGCCTTTCAGGCAGGCATCCGGCACTTTGGTGAGAACAGAATCCAGGAAGCACAATCAAAATTTCCCCAGCTGCAGGATGTGAGATCACAGTCCACCTGGCACCTGGTGGGACATCTCCAGACCAACAAGGCAAAGACAGCAGTAGAGCTTTTTGATATAATCCAGAGTGTCGATTCCCTGAGATTGGCAGAATTTATCAGCCGTCATATCGAGCACCCGATTCCTGTATTGCTTGAGGTCAATGCGGGCGGAGAGGCCAGTAAAGGAGGCTTCTCGCCGGTGGAGATATCCTCAACGCTGAAGAGTCTGCAAGAAATGCCTGCCCTGAAGGTGGAAGGATTGATGACCGTCGCGCCTCTGGTCAGCGACCCGGAAGAAGTCAGGCCGGTGTTTCGCCGACTATGGGAATTGGGCAACGCGCTGGGACTCAAAGAGCTTTCCATGGGAATGAGCGATGACTTCGAGGTGGCCATTGAAGAGGGCGCTACCATGATACGGGTGGGCCGGGGAATATTTGGAGAACGGAGGGCTTAAACGATGAGGATCGCTTTTATCGGCGCGGGGGCGATGGCAGAAGCCATGATATCCGGTCTCGTCAGAAGTGGTTCCATAAAGGCGGAGGCGATTACGGCCAGCGATGTCAATCCAGCCCGCCTCAAGGCTTTAGAGGAACTCTATGGAATCAAATTCACCACGGACAATCGAAAGGCAGCCAAGGGCAAGGAGATCGTGGTCCTGGCAATCAAGCCTCAGGTTCTCCCCGCCGTCACACAAGAGCTGAAAGGGGCTTTCAAACCCGACCAGATGGTGATTTCGATTGTTGCCGGAGCCAATATCGAAACCCTGCGCCAGCAGATTGATCACAACTGTATCGTTTTGGTCATGCCCAATACCCCGGCGCAGATCGGGGAAGGAATGAGCGTCTGGACAGCCACCGAAGCGGTGAGCCCCAGGCAGAGAGAAATGACCCGATCCATCCTAGCTGCCCTGGGCAAAGAGTATTATGTTGCCGATGAGAAGTACCTCGCCATGGCCACAGCAGTAAGCGGGAGCGGCCCAGCTTATATCTTTCTCTTCATCGAAGCGTTGATCGATGCGGCAGTGCATATCGGGATGTCACGCGATATGGCATCAGAGCTAGTGCTGCAAACGATGCTGGGTTCCACCCACCTCGCCCAGATCAGCGGAAAACACGTTGCAGAACTTCGCAACATGGTCACCTCTCCGGGAGGGACGTCTACCGAAGGACTGCTACAGCTTGAAAATGGCGGCCTGCGAGCCATTATTACACAGGCGGTGATTGCCGCATACGAAAAAGCCAAAAACCGGAGTAAGGAACAGAAATGAGTTTTCCCCAATTATTTGCATACTTCCTTTGCCAGGTGCTTTCAATTGCCATCTTTGCCCGGGCCATACTCTCATGGTTTCCGGTGAATCCCGGCAACCAGTTAGTCGCTTTCCTCTATCAAATCACCGAGCCCATACTGGCGACCATGCGGCGGATCATCCCGCGGCTTGGCATGTTCGATCTAACCCCGATGATCGTTTTCTTCGTACTGCAAATGACTGCAGGCGTCATCGCCGGGCTGTAAGAATTCATCTCTTTTCCCACATCACTTTCCCGCCGATGATGGTCTTTTCTACGGTAATCCCTTTGATCGCTTCCATCGGCACTCCGGTGGGATCAGCGTTCAACACCACCAGATCGCCGAGCTTCCCCGGCGCTATGCTGCCCCCGATATTCTCTTGAAAGCAGGCATAAGCTCCTCCCATTGTGTACATCCGGAGCGCCTGATGAGGTGAAATCGCTTCTGTGGAAGAAAGGACCTGTCCAGCCTCAGATTTGCGAGTTACAGCGGCGTAGATCCCGATAAGCGGGTTCAGAGGTATGATGGGTGCATCGGAGCTGAAAGCAAGGGGGATTTGCCTTTCGTGAAACGCCCCGACTCGATAGAGCCACGGCAGAATTCGGCGATCAACCGTTTGCAGATATCTCTCGCCGCCGAAGTAGAGAAAAGCAGGCTGAGTAACAACGATGGCTTCCACTTTCTTGACTCTCTCAAACAAATGAGGCGGACACTCAGAGCAATGTTCGATCCGGTGGCGATGATCGGCCTTTGGCATCCGCCGCTGAGCATACTCGATGGCGCTTATCGCCGCTTCAACCGTGTTCTCTTCAACGGCATGGAGAGCTACCTGGAAACCAGCTCTATGCGCCTCAAACACCATCTCATTGAGCACCGGTTGAGGCGGATTAAGGGGCCCTCTGATCTCATCGACCTGGATTTTCACCATGCCCAATCGAAGGTGGTCATCGCCCGCTCCGGCGCCCAGTGATCGCTCCAGAATTCGATCCAATGCCTCAGAATCAAACATCATAGTGATTCGAGATACCAACTTACCTTCAGCCTTGAGAGTTTGAAACTGTTCCCACTGGTCAACCCCATTGTGCGATGTCGCATCCGCCAGTGAAGTAAGGCCTGATGCCAGCAGGAGTTCGTTGGTCCGCCTCAACCCTTCATCCACATCCTCTGCGGATAGAGGCGGGATAACCTTCTTGCTGAGGTAGGACTCCATTCCAAAAAGGACTCCGGTGGGTTCTCCCGTTTCAGCATCTCTATCGATGAGTCCGCCGTCAGGATCAGGAGTCTGGCTGCTTATTCCTGCCATAGAGAGTGCCAGGCTGTTGAGCACAGAGGCGTGTCGGGTGCGATGGGTCAGCCTGACAGGATGGTCAGTCGCCACCTGATCCAGATCCCGGCGATTCGGATGGCGTTTCTCCTTCAGATAAAACTCGTTATAATCTGAGGCTTTTACCCAGGACCCTTTCGGAGTCTCTGCTGCTCTCAATGCAATCAGTCGCTGGATATCGGCTATCGAAGAGACGGCCGAGGGACTGCAATCGAGGCTCAACAAACTGGAAAGCAGCGAAAAGATGTGCAGGTGGGAATCATGAAAGCCCGGGATGACGGTTTTGCCATGGCAATCGATGAGAGTGGTCCGGTCTCCAGTGAAAGCTCGACAATCGCTGTTGCTGCCAACCGCAATTATTCGATCCCCCTTGATGGCTACAAGCTCCACTCGAGGTTTCAGACCCTCCATGGTAAGCACATTTGCGTTGAACAGGATGAGGTCAGCGCTATTTGCAGTAGTCATCTTTCTCACACATAAAACAATCTCGACTCAGGCGTCTCTCCAAGGTCAGATTACCACCTGGCATGGATATAATCAACGGAACGATTTGTCCTTTTCAGCAAGAGACACAACCCATTCGGTTTGGGAGGCCCATAGACATCTTTTTCTTATCTGAGGGCTTTGACCTATTGTGTTGTAGCAAAAAAAATGTTAGAATGCACACCGTTTCACGAACATTTCGAAATTAGATATGCAGTTGATTATCTTGTGCCGGGGAAAATCGTACAGAAAGGTCATCTCGAAAAGCAGATCGGCGTCATCCCAAAAGTGATTTTCACCTGGATTTGAGTTTAGGAGGACAAAGTATATGAAGCTCAGCAATACCGATGATGCCATCAGCCTGGCAATGCAGGGGCGGTGGGAAGAGGCGGTGGCACTTAACCGGAGAATTATTGAGACTTCACCAGATGATATCGATGCTCGCAATCGTTTGGGGAAGGCACTGACAGAATTAGGCCGCTATGCCGAATCGAAGCAGTCATACGAACGCGTACTTGAACTGGACCCGACCAATGCCATCGCCAAAAGGAATATCCAGCGATTATCCCTTCTGAAGAGCGAAGACCGTCCGCCAAAAGAGAGCCCCAAGTTCAATTCCAAGTTTTTCATCGAAGAGACCGGCAAGGCCAGAATCGTGAGCCTGCAAAAAATAGCCCCAAGAGAGGCCTTGATCAAAATGTCTCCCGGCGACCCCGCCCATCTTCAAATCCGGGATCAGAGCCTGGTCATAATCAATGATGCCGGTGATTACCTAGGTGAGGTCGAACCCAAGCTGACATCCCGTCTGATTGAGTTAATGGAAGGGGGAAACAAATATCAGGCAGCGATCACCAGCCTCAGAGATGACAGGATCAAAGTAATCATCCGGGAGACATTCCAGCATCCCAGCCAGATAGGGCATCTTTCATTCCCTCCAAGGGTAGTCGAGGAAATGAAGCCCTATTTCAAGAGTAGCCTGGCCAAATACGATGCCGAGGAAGATTTCGCCTCAGAAGCAGATGAAGGCGGCGACCTGGAGGGAGAACCAGACCCTCTTTGGGACGATGACACCCAATCTGAAGAGGACGTATCCATTCTCTCCAGTGAGGATGCAGACGCTATCGTGTAAAACGGCCCGTGTTTTATGTAAAGTTATCTAAGGGGACTCTGACTGAGTCTTGAACAGCCCACTAGCCCCCACGTGATCAGAGGCTCGCTGGCGTTGGTAAATGACTGAAGGTGAAACAAAGCGCCATACCGGGCAATCCACGCCGAAATCCGCTGGCTAAAGGTGCCCCAATCCCGAGACTGAGACGCCACACGCTATCCAGTCCGTTGGTGTCAAAGCCATACACCGCCAATAAGGCATCATCTGGGCTGCTGCCATTCCTGAACACGTGGAGCAGATCCAGCATCTTGTCAGCGCCATAGCTATCGATGATAAATTTTACGAGTTGATAGCTCTCAGCATAGGCCAGAAGTGCTTCTCCGGCATCGGCAGGAAAACTGCTGCTCAAACTCTGCACCGAAATGAGTGCAGAATTGAATACGGCACCCGTGAATAGTTCTTCGAAGTTTTCCGTCAATTCGCCCTCGGCATACATTGCCAGGCCTTCACTAAGCCAGGTCGGCAAGCCGGCATAAGGATTGAAAGTGACCTGGCTTATGACCAGATGGGCCAACTCATGAGCCACTGTTCCTTTCCCCCAGTCTAAATTACCGGGAGAAACGCCGATGGCTATGATACCGTAGTCGGTAAAGGCAATTCCTCCCGTCCAATCCTGAGAATATACCAAGGCGTTCTGTAACTCATCTGCGCTGGCGTAGATATAGATTTTAACTTCCTTCTCCAGCAGCGCCCCCGTATCTTCGGCCAGTTTATCCAGCGCACCCTGGGCCGCATTCATCAATGCCTGACCGAATGACTTATCGCCCTGATGCCAGAATAACCGGACATTATTTTCCAATAGCTCCCGCCAGTCATAGCGGGTGTCATCGAAGCTGAGTTTCTCCGCAGTCAGGGTAGAAACCACTCCCGATGCATTCTTGATAACCCAGTGATATTCAACCTCTGCCCCTGGCGGCAAGCTGGCCTTCTTCATGTCCCAAACCCAGCTCGTCTTCACCCGATAGCCCGGAGTGAAATCCGGTTTGATGGTGGCAATCACCGAAGGTGAAGTAACCTTGGCGATTTTGTACCGCAACTCAACTCCGGTGATCTGGCCATCGCTTTCGACTTCCAGATTGAAGGTGAGGGATTTGGGGAAATCGGTCTTGGTACTCCTGGAGAGCACAGTGATATCGCCCTGAGATATGATCGGCACAACAGTGGAACTTGAGGTGGGTTCTTTCGGAGAGGGGGTATCTCCACCTGAATTACAGCCGCTCACAAAGCTCGCCAGGAGCATCATCAGAGCCAAGACACAAACAAACTCTCTTCTGCCTACCATGCTGCGCTCCATAAACACCGACTGTTGTATTCTATGTCCATATCTCGCGGTTTGGCCTGAAGCCGGCTAATCGTGCGATTCAACAATGATATACTTCAGCCAGGCAATCGGCATGGGAGCCGCCACAAAGTCCTTCACATAGGGTTTAACCAGGATATAGTTGACGTTGAAAAACATCGGCAAGCAGGCCGCATCCTCAACGATCATCCGCTCGATATCCTGGTACATCTTCAGGCGAGCATCAGTATCCATTTCTCCGCGTGCCGTTTGGAGCAATACATCCACTTCAGGGTTGCTGTACTCCCCTGCGTTATCCTCGCTCTGGCTATAGAACAACATATCCAGGAAATTCTGCGGATCGGGGTAGTCGGCAATCCAGCCCGAATCGAAAAGCTCGTCTTTGTCTTCCTTGAGAACATCGAAGTAATCGTCGGGATCGATCTGTCTGACAGCCACATCCACCCCCAGATTCTGCTTCCACATATCGATGAGCGCCTGATTGATCGGCGAGATATCGCCGAGTCCGGCAGTGGTAAAGGTAATGGGAGGAAGATTCGAAACGCTCCCGTATGTTGACTCTCCGATCAGTTCCTTGGCTTTGGCGGGATCGAATTCCAGTCCTTTGAGTCCTTCGCTATAGCCGGGCATCCCCGGCGGCAAAATACCGTCGGCTCGTTTGGCCATATCCTTAATCACCAGCTTGATGATTTTATCCTTATCCACCGCGTAACAAAACGCCTGACGCACCCTGGGGTCATCAAAGGGAGGCTTGGTCACATTGAAACCAATATACCACAGGCTGAACTCGGGGATAGTGATCAGTTCCTTGTTCAGCGCATTGGCCGGATCAAGAACTCGCTCGATATCTTGCGTAGACACATAGTTGATATCGATCTCCCCTGTTTCGTACATCATCATCGGGATTCCGGCATACAACCGAAAGACCACGTTTTTGACCTTGGGCATTTCCCCATAATAGCCGTCATTGCGTTCCAGAGTGATGATCTCGTCCACCTTCCATTCCTTCAGTTTGAAGGGGCCGGTGCCGTTGGGCTCGCGCCACCATTCCCCGCCCGACTCCACATTGGCCTGATCCACCACAAAAGCTACCGGATGAGTGAGCTTGGCCAGAAAGTATGCCTTGGGCGCATCGATAGTGATTCGGAGGGTATATTTATCCATAACCTTCACACCACTGATTTCCCTGGCTGTTCCGGCGAGTCTGTCATTGACACCGACAATGTCTCCGAGATAATTGGCCGCCGTCTTAGACCCTGTGGCGGGATTACAGGCACGCTCCAGTGAATACTTGAAATCATCGGCAGTCACTTTCTTTCCGTCCTGGAACTTCACGTCCTGCCGCAAATGAAAAGTGTATGTTTTGCCGTCATCGGAAACCTCCCACTTTTGAGCGATTTCCGGAACTACTTTCAGGCCCTTATCAAGCGTCACCAGCCCGGAGAACAGCTCCATCACGTACGAAGCAGAGGTGCTATCGCGCGAAAGCGCCGGGTCCATAGTCGTCGGCCCAATGTCTGTCAAGATCAGAGACTCATTCCGAGGGACGCCGGAGAGGCTCGGTTCCTCCAACCGCAAGCTGTAAAGGATTTCGTCAAAAGTATCCGCCTGAGAAGCGAAGTCAGATTCGGGGCTCAAAGCCAGAGCGGCAAAGGCCCGGCTGCCGCGCACCATGCTGATCACCTTCACTTTCAGCGGCAGGCCTGATTCGGCTCCGGTGAACACCTGTTCATAGCCGGATTCCGCATCCACCTTGACCTCTCCTTCAGATAGCAGGGCAAAGTCGCTCAGCCCCTGCTCAAGACCCTTAATGTTTTCGGCAGCAAATTCCTGAGGCGTCATTTTCGCAGACAAATACTGGACCCACACCTGCACCATGCCGGTCCTATCAGGAGAGAGAACGAGCAGTAAAGCACCGCCTTGCGGAGAATCCTGCTTCTCCCAATCTGTAGGATAACTCAGGGAAAAACCATAGGTGGCGTTTCTGTAGAAGCCAGCTTGGTCCACTTCAGTGAGTTGTGGTGTTGCTGCATCACTTGGCCCATTGGAAGGATTCGATTTCGATACGTTGCTCCATACTGCAGCAACTATAGCCACAAGGATCACCACGCTAACCAAAGCCAAAATCAACTGTCGACCATGCCAACCTGAGGTGGCGCCGCGCGAGATCGAGGGTTTTTTAGATGGTTGGACGCGAGTATCTTTGGGTTTTTGCGGTGGTGGGTACGAAGTTTCATTCTGTGTTGTATTCTTCGATGAATATTCACCACCATAAGATGAACTACCGCGAGGCTTGCCAAAGACTCCCTTGACCCTATCATACTCAGCGCGCTTTTGCGGGTCACCGAGGACTTCATATGCCTCATTGATTTCTTTCATCCGGGCTTCAGCGTTGGCGCTCTTATCGATGTCTGGGTGATACTTTTGCGCCAAGCGCTTATAAGCACTCTTAATAACCTCTGGATCAGCTTCAGAGTCAACCTGAAGTATCTTATAATAGTCTCTTGCCATTTCGCTCCTGTTGCTTGCCGTGTCTGATCTAAAACACTGACTGAAGTATACTATCCCCCTGGTCTCAGTGGCAAGGACAATCCGCTTCGGTTTTGTCCGTGGATTTCCCGGTTCAAGTGTTTTTAGACCCGCACTTCCTCGGAAGCAATGTTGGCGAGTATAATATCATCCACTGAAGGAATTAAGAGGTCGCTTATGAAATTCATCATCATCTACATCACTCATAAGAACCGGGAAGAGGCATCAAAGATCACCGCTCATCTGCTGGAGAAGAGGCTCATCGCCTGCGCCAATATCTTCCCCATCCAAAGCTCCTACCGGTGGCAGGGAAAAATTGAGAACGAGGATGAGGTGGTCTCTATCGTCAAGACAAGAAGAGAGAACTGGGAGAGCGTAAAATCCGAGGTGAAGAGGATTCATCCCTACGAAGTGCCCTGCATTATCAAAATTGAAGTTGAGGCCAACGAAGACTACGCGGCGTGGATTGGCGCGGAAACCGTACAAGGCAATTCATGAATCGCCCCTACAGGCGGCCGATGCTTTTGAGGTGCCGGAGAAAACCCTCCATCACATCTTTGCCCAGGTAATTCAGACCAGCACCGGCACTGTGAGAGATGACCAACAATCGAGAGACAAATTCCAGCGTTTCGGTCGCCAGCAAACACTCATCCAGCGAAGAGCCAAAGCAAACCACGCCGTGGTTGTTCAACAGCAAGACCCGGCCGGACTGCGCGGCAACAGCCACAGCTTCGGCCAGCGCTTGACTTCCGGCATGATAATAGGGCACTCGCACCACCTGGCCCAAATAGGCCATCGCCTCCGGCAAACAGTCGGGTCTGATATCCACATCAGAGCACGCAATCAAGGTGGAATAAAAAGGCTGGGAGTGAATCACGGCCTTTGCATCCTCACAGTTATGGTATATCCCCCGATGCATTCCGGTCTCCATCGACGGCCGCCTGGTACCTTCCCATGAATCGGATTTGATCCGGCAGAGGACGAGGTCTTCCTGGCGCAAGCAGTTCAGATCAGAGCCACCGGCAGAAATGAGGAAGCTGTCCGATTGCGTTCTCATACTGATATTGCCGCTATGTCCCCAGATCAGTTTCCGATCAGCCAGATTGCGGCCACAGGCGATCAAATCCTCTCGTGATTCCATTCGGGGGTTCTCTCCATGAACTGTTTTGACTTATCCTAACCCCAGGCCATCGCCGCAGTCAAGATAAACGGCTTTCTTTTCCATAACAAACGGGCAGATCGGGGTATCGATCCGCATATTGTGATATGATCAAGTTGTAGCCGATTTCTCAGGCTACGGCATCCCAGCGTTACTATCAAAAGGAGATTCGACCCGATGACCGCAAAGACATGGACCACCGCACCCCAGATGCAGATCGACGTCAAGAAGACTTACCAGGCCACCATCGAAACCGACAAGGGCACCATTGAACTGGAGCTCTACCCTGCCCATGCGCCAAAAACCGTCAACAACTTCGCTTTTCTGGCAGGAGAAGGTTTCTATGACGGAGTTTTGTTCCATCGCGTGATCAACAACTTCATGATTCAGGGGGGAGACCCTACCGGCACCGGAAGAGGCGGACCGGGATACAAATTTGAAGATGAATTGAAGGGGAATCCCCTCAAGCACGAAAAAGGGGTGATCTCGATGGCCAATGCCGGGCCGAACACCAATGGGAGTCAATTCTTCATTACCCATTCTCCCCAGCCTCACTTGAACGGACATCATACAGTGTTCGGCAAGGTCATCAAGGGCCAGAATGTAGTGGACACCATTTGCCAGGGAGATCGGATGTTGAAAGTAACGGTCACTTAAGGATTCATATCGAGCAATGGCCAACACTGAGCGCCATTGTGTTGGCCATTGCTCGGTCAGATGCTGTCTCAAAATAGAGTCGATATTCGATCATCTAATGGCTTGCTCTTCTTTTTCAGAGGAGGTGGATCGTGGTAATAGACTCGCAGCCGTACCCTGTTTCCATCAAGGGCAACCTGGAAGAACCCCTATCCCGCTGGTTGTGGCTGGTCAAGTGGTTCCTGCTCATCCCTCATGTCTTCATCCTGGTGTTTCTCTGGATCGCCTTCTTTGCCATCCTGTTCACCGGCAAGTATCCCCGCGGCCTATTCGACTTCAATGTGGGTGTTCTGCGCTGGACATGGAGGGTCGGGTTCTACAGCTATCTGGCACTGGGAACGGATAAATACCCTCCTTTCACCCTTAAATCCGTGGACTACCCCGCCGATCTGCAAGTGGAATACCCGTCAGAGAAGCTCTCCCGAAGACTGGTACTGGTCAAGTGGTGGCTTCTGGCCATCCCGCACTACCTGGTCGTCGCCTTTTTCCAGGGAGGCATAGGACCTCGTTGCGGCGGGTTGACCACCCTTCTCGTCCTCTACGCGGGTGTGATCCTGTTATTCAAAGGAACCTATCACAAGGACATCTTCGACTTCGTGATGGAGATGAACCGCTGGTCTGCGAGAGTGTATGGCTATGCAGGCCTGATGACAGACCGCTATCCGCCATTCAAGCTTGGCGAGGCATAGTCTTTTCCAGCCGACAACCAATCTCAAACAGGCTCTGATCAAGTTCTAATCAACCCCCTAACCCCCAATCATGGGGGAAGAGGAGGGGGATTTGGGACAGCCTTCCCGAATTCTGATCCCAATTATCCCTGTGCTACTTAATCAGAGGTTTCTGAATGTGCTATACTGTCGCAAGGAAACCTTTCTACGGTTGCGACCTTGGGATTCCAAGACCGATATCCCTCATGATCAAGAATGACAGTCCAAGCCAAAGCGGTAATTGAGGTCACCGATCTCTTCAAGAGCTACGGAAACGTCAAGGCGGTGAATGGAATCAGCCTTGACGTCGCCAGGGGAGAGGTCTTCGGCATGTTAGGCCCCAATGGTGCGGGAAAGACCACAACGGTTGAGATCATCGAAGGGCTGCGCGCCGCTGATGGCGGCACGGTGAGAGTGCTGGGTATGGATGTTTCCCAGGACGTTCGCGCTGTAAAGGAACGCATAGGAATACAGCCTCAGCACCCGGCGCTTTTCCCAACGTTGACCGTTCAAGAAATCATCCGCTTCTTCCGAGGCCTGTACCAGAAAACCATCCCTTCGGCTCAAATCATCGAGATGGTTTCCCTTCAGGAAAGCCGGAATGTCCTTGTCAGCCACCTTTCCGGAGGCCAACAGCAGCGCCTTTCGGTAGGCTTGGCCTTTGTCAACGACCCGGAGATCGTCTTTCTTGACGAACCGACCACGGGACTGGACCCGCAGGCACGCCGCGCCATGTGGGACGTAATCGAGACATACCGAAAGACAGGAAAAACGATCTTCCTCACTACCCATTACATGGAAGAGGCGGAGCGCCTCTGCGACCGCGTTGCCATCATGGACCACGGACAGATCATTGCCATGGAAAGTCCCAAACGGTTGATTGAGGAACACATCAGGGAAAGCGCCATCCAGTTCAAGATGACCAACTATCCCGGTATGGAGCCTCTGGCCAGGCTTCCGGGCGTGACCAAAGCGGTCAAAGAAGAGGATGAGATACTCCTTTACACAGAGGACATCCCCCCCACGATAGCCGCTCTGCTGACGCTGGTTTCCTCTCAATCATCCGCGCTCTCAGAGCTGTTCATTCGGCAGGCAACACTTGAGGATGTCTTCCTCAAACTGACCGGGAAAAGGATAAGGGATTGAAAGCTTTCACTCAGGTGTTCATGGCGCATTACCGGCAGTTCATGCGGGACAGAGCCGCCCTGTTTTTCACCTTCATCTTCCCGATCATGTTCATTCTGATATTCGGGTGGGTCTTCCGCAATCCGGGGACGGAGATCTTCAAAATAGGGATCGTCGATCAGGGCTCACCCCATAGCGCCGGGTTCATCACTCAGGGACTCGATAGCGTCGTCGTTAAAGGGGAGAAATCGTTCAAAATAAAGACAGGCGAGCTGGCCAATCAATTACAGTTGCTCCGGGATGGGGATCTTGATGCCGTAATCGTCATACCCGAGTCTATGGATAGCTCCCTTAACCTGAATCAACCGGCAGACCTTCAACTCTACTATGACCCCAGCACGACCGTCAATCAACAAATATTGGTTCCCATTCTGCACCAGGTGATCGATGGGATAAATCTGAGCCTGCCGGGAAATGTCCGATTCATCAGCATGGAGGAGCAAAGCATTCAGTCGCACGACCTGCGGTATATCGACTATCTGCTCCCCGGGATACTGGGGATGCAACTGATGTTCACCGGCATCTTCGGCGGTCTGCCCATCATTCAGCAAAGGCAAGCTCATATCATCAAGCGGCTGGGAGGCACGCCTTTGCGCAGATCGACGCTGGTCTTTGGCGAATTGGTCTTCCGCATGATCCTTGTTCTGTTGACTGCGGTGTTGATCATTCTGGTGGGTCGGCTTGTCTTTGACGTACAGATGGTAGGCAACTGGCTGGTCCTTTGCGGAATGGTGATTCTGGGAACGCTGGTATTTACCTGTTTGGGATATCTGGTGGCCGCCTTTGTGAAGACAGAGGAAGCAGCCAATCCTCTCCTCAATATCATCACCTTTCCGATGATGTTCCTCTCCGGCACGTTCTTCGAGGTGAACAATATGCCCTCTTATATCGAGCCGGTGGTCAAGATGTTGCCGTTGACCTATCTCAGCGATGCCCTGAGGCAGATCATGGTAGACGGCTCTCCCCTTTACTCGATGACAACCGATATCGGAGTAATGCTGGTATGGACAGTTGTTTCCCTGGCGATCACGATCCGCTTCTTCCGGTGGGATTAGATTAAGTGGATGATTCTGTAGAGGTTCCGTTACAGGATTGTGTTATAATGGATCGGTAAAAACGGCGCCAGATAATGGGGTCTGGTCCAAAGGAACGCTAGCACTTGCTTGGTTTTTCAGTGCTATGGGACTTCTTTTTCCCCGCTCCCCTTCGACAAGCTCAGGGCGAACGGAGAAAAAAGTGTTCCGTTCGTGGTGAGCTTGTCGAACCATGAACGGCATGGTATAATGCCTTTTTTTGTGAGCAAGTGCCAGGTCTGGGAATAATCGCAGCACTGTCTTTTCTCATCGCGATAGGCAGCCTAATGATGACGATGGAAATCCTTTCTCAAAGCCCTGACCACAATGTGGCCCACAGGAAGGGCACATCCCGGTTTCGATCCGACGCCGTTATCATCATGACGGTTTATGCCGTCTTTTGGCTGCTCATCGGTATTTTTGAGCTCATCTCCAAAGACACCGTCGGGGTGATCCATCTAATCCCGGCGATTCTAACGGGCAGCCTCATCTTGCTGGTGAAGAACCGCCCCTTTCTTACGGGACGTATCCTCGTTGCCGTAGGCATCATCCTTTCCATCATCTATCTAGCAGAAATGCATGGCGGATGGTTGTTTCGATTACAGGCTGTACTGGTAGTTGGAGTGCCGCTTCTGGTGTCCGGCGCATTCCTCCTCACCACTCCCACATCGATCCAGCCTGCCTGTCTACCAGAAACCCTGCCACCAGAAATACCCCCTGCCGATCCACCTCCAACCGATCCCGATGCTCAATAGACTGCCGTTCTTTGGCAAATCTATTACCCTGCCTTAGCAACAGCAGCCAACGCCCCATCAATCGCTTCCAGTGTACGGTCGATATCCTCATCATCATGAGCCAGGGAGATAAATGCTGCTTCAAATTGTGAGGGGGGCCAGTAGATGCCTTCTTCCAGCAAATACCGGAAGAACCTGCCGAACAACTGAGTGTCCGCCTTTTTGGCCGATTCATAGTCGAAAACCGATTCAGGGGTGAAAAAGGCCGTCAGGATGGATCCGATTCGATGAACCTGCAAGTCCACGCCGGCCTTCTCGGCTGCGGCCAGAATCCCCGCTTCCAGAGACGATGCCCTCTGCTCCAGAATAGAATAAACTCCGGGCTGGTTGAGCAATCGAAGCGTCTGGATCCCGGACGTCATTGCCAGCGGATTACCGGAAAGCGTTCCCGCCTGATATACCGGCCCCGATGGAGCCACCCTCTGCATGATATCCCTGCGACCGCCATAGGCTCCTACCGGCAATCCCCCGCCGATGATCTTCCCCAGGCAGGTTAAGTCCGGCGCGATCCCGTAAATCTCCTGGGCTCCGCCGTAGGCCAGCCGGAAGCCGGTGATCACCTCATCGAAAATCAGGAGAGCACCCGCTGCACAAGTGATCTCGCGCAGGCCTTCCAGGAATCCAGGCTGAGGCAAGATCACTCCCATATTGGCTGCCACCGGCTCGACGATCACCGCCGCGATGTCGTTGTAGCGGGTGAAGAGATCACCGACAGCCTTCACATCATTGTAAGGAGCGATGAGAGTGTTCTCGGCGTATCCTCTCGGGATGCCGGGGCTATCGGGCACGCCCAGTGTGGTGGCCCCCGAACCGGCTTTGGCCAGAAGTCCATCAGCATGGCCGTGATAGCCGCCGGAGAATTTGATGATCTTGTCTCGATTGGTGAAAGCGCGAGACAGCCTCAAGGCGCTCATCGTGGCTTCGGTGCCGGAACTGACAAAACGGACCATCTCAATAGAAGGCATAGCATCGCAAACGATCTTGGCCAGCGTGGTCTCCAGTTGGCTTGGAGCCCCGAAGGTCATTCCCGAGTCGGCGATTCTCTTGACCGCCTCCACCACTTTGAGGTGAGCGTGACCCAGTATCAGCGGCCCCCACGAGCCGACATAGTCGATGTACTCGTTATCGTCTTCATCGACGATTCGGCAACCCCGCCCTCGACGAATGAAAATTGGATCGCCGCCGACCGCCTTAAAGGCGCGCACCGGACTATCAACACCTCCCGGCAGGTATTTTTTGGCCTCATCGAACAATTCTTTTGAGCGGCTTCTTTTCACTCATCCCCCTCCATTCCCCAAATCTATGGGGAAGAAATCAAAGACTGAGAAACACTCTTCACCGCTTTTTCGACAGTCACTTCACGTGAGCAGCCGACTCGCCCCCAGCCTGGCCATTTCACCAGCCAAGCGCTCCCCAACCTCAACCGGATCCGAAGCGCTGCCCATGACTTCCGCACGCAGCATCTGACCGCCTTGAGGCGCAGCCACCATTCCCAGGAGCTGAATCATTCCGCATCTGGCTCTGCCAAGCGCCGCGATCGGGGCGCGGCATCCTCCGCCCATCGACGCCATGAATGCACGCTCGGCGGTCACCTCCTGCCAAGCAGATTCATTATTCATAAGAGACACCATCTCTGCTGTGGAAGCATCGTTGGCCCGAATCTCAATCCCTATCGCCCCTTGGCCCACCGCCGGAATAAAGATTTCCGGTGAAAAATACTCGGCAATTCGATCTTCCAAATCCAGCCGGATCAACGCTGCGGCGGCCATGATAATGCCATCATAATCTCCGGCTGAGACCTTTCGGAGGCGCGTATCGATATTGCCCCTCAGGCCGGCGATATGCAGGTCCGGGCGTTGCGCCAGAAGCTGAACTGCCCGACGGGGACTCCCGGTTCCTATCTTGGCCCCCTGAGGAAATTCGGATAGTTTACCTAATGGTGAGACAAGCACATCCCGCGGGTCAATCCGCTCGGTTACTGAGGCAAGGCTGAGGACTTCCGGAATCAGAGTGGGCATATCCTTGAGGCTATGCACCGCCATATCGATCCTTCCATCCAGAAGGGCCTCTTCAAGCTCCTTGACGAACACCCCTTCGCCTCCGAGTTGTTCGAGAGAAATCTCTTTGTTCTGATCTCCGGTGGTGCTGACGGTGATGATCTCAAACTGGATTTCGGGATGAAGTCGGCTCAATTTCTCCAGAACAACTCGAGCTTGAACCTGCGCCAGCTTGCTGCCTCGTGAACCAATCCGGATGTGGCGTTTCATTTCTACTTCACTTCGTCCAGGGCGAACATCTCCCGTAACAGCCGAACGGCTTCCTCATTTTGATGTCCGTGCTGCTTGACGTACCGGACGGGATGATCAAGGATCTTATTGACGATCGCGCGGGTCATGGAATCCAGGCTTTCCTGCTGCTCCTCAGTGAGCGTCGGCAGCTTCTTGAGGGTCATGCTCAACTGGCGCTGACGAATATCCTCAGCCATCTGCATCAGTGCGCCTATCGTCGGTTTGGCCTCCAGAGTCTGCCACCACTCCAGTAGATGCTCCAGCTCTGCGGTGATGATCGCCAGGGCCTTCTGAACTTCCTTCTCTCGCTCCCCTTTGTTGGTCCCCACCATCCGATTCAGGTCGTCGATATCGTAAAGAAAGACATTCTCGATCTGCGAGACATCGGGTTCTACATCACGGGGAACAGCGATATCCACAATCGCCAGGGGTTTTTCCGAACGCCTTTCCATTGACCTCTGAACCACCTCTCGATGGATCACAAAATGAGGTGATCCGGTACAACTGATGACAATATCGGCAGTCGCCATCTCGTTTTCTATTTCGCGGATATCGATCGCCATGGCTCCGAGGCTGGATGCCAGGCCTTGAGCCCTTTCCACAGACCGGCTGGCCACATAAATCGCCGATGCGCCTCGTTTCACAAAAGCCTTGGTGGCCAATGTTCCCGCTTCTCCGGCCCCCACCAGGAGGACCCGGCAGGACCGAACATCGGCAGAGACAGCCTTAGTGGCCAAGTCAACCGCCACCGAACTGACCGAGAGGGCATTCCGGCTGATACCAGTTTCCGCCCTGACTTTTCTGCCAATGGCAATAGCATGGCGGAAAAGCTGGCGGAGGGCAGGATCGACCATTTTGGCCTTCTCCGCTTCTTCCAGGGCGTCAGCCGTCTGCCCCAGGATTTCGTATTCGCCGAGAATCATGGAGTAAAGCCCCGATGTTATCTTGCAGAGCCTTCTCATGGCGCGGTAATCGCGGTGGAGATAGAGATAAGGCGTTAGCTCTTCAGCGGAAAGATGAGACCAATCCAGAAGGAATTGCTTGAGGGCGCGCTCGGTGAAGCGGCTATCATCGCTCAGGGCATAGACTTCGGTTCGATTGCAGGTGGACAAGATGATTCCTCTGGGAACATAAGTGCGCAGAGAAACCAGAGCCTCCTGAAGCTGTGTTTTGGGAATGACCAGCTTTTCCCGAATCACCAGCGGGGTGGTGCTGTAATTGACGCCAACCGTGCAGAAACGCGGCCCTTTCAGCTTGCGATCCTCTACCACCTTGAACCTATCCTTTTACCAGATTGGCTAACAGCTCTTCTTTGGCCTGTGTGAATTTTCCCGCGCGTAAGAGTTCGAGAAGGGAAGGAATATCCAGTGCTCGCTGCCAGACATCTTCCCGAATGACAATTTTGCGCGCTTTCAAATCAGATCGAACTTCATCGACCAGCGAAACCAGTTGAGCATACTCATCGCTAAAACGCTCTTCCAACTCCGTTCTGATCTTGCGTGCCAGAGCCGGACTCTTTCCATTGGTGGAAACAGCCACCGTCAAATCGCCGCGTCGCAGATATGAAGGGACAATGAAATCCGAGATTCTGGGGACATCCACCACATTTATCAATATCCCCCGCCGGTGGGCTTCTTTAGCCACTCGTTCATTGGTTCGGCTATTATTGGTGGCAGCAATGACCACCCAGGCGCCTTCGAGGTCTACCGATTCATATTCCCGCCGAGCCAATTTCACCTCGCCCTTGGCAGCCATTTCCTCGATCTGTGAACAGATCTCAGGGCTGATCACGTCTACTTTTGCACCATATTCCAGAAGCATATTCACCTTGCGCAGACCCACCAGCCCACCACCGATAACGATGCATCTCTTGTCGCTAATATTCAGGAAAACGGGATAGTATGCCATGATCGTTCCACGCCCCGAGAGACTGGGAAAATCTATAAGAATCTATAATAGGATACCACGGCGATAAGTCAGGTTCAATCTTCCGAGAACTGCCCTTGATACGAGAATCGCTTGTTTCTATGAGCGGTGCTCAAATAAGCCCTTTCCCTGGGCCGTCAAGCATTGGGAGTTTTGTCGTTGCTTAGAAAACAGTTTTTAGCCGTCTACCCTGAGCCCTTCGGCTTAGATCAGGACAGGCTTGTCGAAGGGCCGCTCATGGTTCGACAGGCTCACCACGAACGGTATTTGATCCTTTGTGCTGGATGAAGCGCCATGCCACCAATAAAAAACTTCACCCCCGCCAATGGCGGGGGTGAAGTTTCAATCGCTATAATCGGATATCGATAAATGGGCTAGGCTATCCTATTTGGCCACCAATTCCTTGCACTTGGCCACAAACGCCGGCAGCACCTTCTTGTAGTCGCCGACGACGCCAAAGTGAGAAACACCAAAGATATTGGCCTCGCCATCCTTATTAATGGCGACGATGTTCTTTGAACCGGTCATTCCCGCCAGATGCTGGCTGGAACCGGAAAGCGCTATGCCGATATAGAGGGTGGGTGCGACGATCTTGCCGGTGAGCCCAATCTGGTTGATGGTGGGAACCCATCCGGAGTCGCACGGAGGCCTTGTGGCACCAACGGCGCCATTGAGCATCTTGGCCAGGTCAGCCAGTACGGTCTTGAAGGGATCCGGACCGCCCATGCCGCGGCCGCCGCAAATCACCACTGCGGCATCCTCGAGCTTGATTCCAGCCACTTCCTCTTTGACCCTATTGACCATTTTGCCTCTGACTTTGGATGCGTCCAGAGCCGGATCGAAGGCTTTCACTTCGCCTTTACGTGAGGCATCCTTGGGCAACGGTTCCATCGATTTCACCCGGATGGTCGCCATCTGAGGACGATCCTCGCCCACATACATCGCCAACGCATTGCCGCCGTAGACCGGTTTTG
This sequence comes from Dehalococcoidia bacterium, assembly GCA_028711995.1. Taxonomy (NCBI): domain Bacteria; kingdom Bacillati; phylum Chloroflexota; class Dehalococcoidia; species Dehalococcoidia bacterium. The sequence continues at coordinate 24,768 of JAQTRE010000004.1, forward strand.
TCTTCTGCATCAACTTGGTTTCCGGATCGATAGCCAGCGCAACGCAGTCGAGCGTGACGCCCGTCCCGAGCCTGAACCCCAACCTTGGCCCCAGATCACGCCCCGTTGCAGTCTGCCCCAGCAGCACGATCTCCGGATTAGTCTCTTTGACCAGCTTCTCCAAGGCTCCCACGTAGGCATCGGTTAGATAGTCTTTGAACATGGGGTTATCGATGACATAGACCTTGTCGGCGCCGAGAGCGACGGCCTCATTAGCCAGATCGCCTACGCCACTGCCGATCAACACTGCAGAGAGATTTTGACCCAGGCTATCGGCGAGTTTGCGACCGATCCCCAGAAGCTCTCCTGTAATCGAAGCAAGCTTCCCTTCCAGAAGCTCGCCTACAATCAAAACGCCTTTATTCTCCGACATTTCTTCCTCCTATCAATTTTGGCAAACCCTAGAACAGCTTGGCTTCTCTGAGCCTGACTGCCAATTTGGCACCAGCTTCTTCGGGGGTCTCGCCGGTGATGAATTCGCACTTAGCTTCGCGAACCGGAATAAAGAGCTTAAGCATCTTGTTCTTGGCCGCCACTGCCGGCACGTCCTTGGAACTCCAGTTGGTGACCTTTTTCTTGGCTGCCGCCATAATGCCCTTAAGGGTAGCATATCGCGGTTCACCGATCTCATTGCTCACCGTGACCAACACCGGCAGAGGAACCTCAACCACTTCATAACCATCCGGCAGAATGCGCTCCACCACTGCCGTGCCATCCTTTACCTGGATCTTCTTGATCGCCGTCACGCTCGGAATTCCTAACAGCTCGGCGATGCCTGATCCAACCTGACCCGCATCCCAGTCCGCTTCCTGTCTGCCGCAAAAGATAATGTCGCACGGGCCTATCTTCTTGATGGCCTCAGCCAGAATAGAAGCCGTGGCAAAACTATCGGAATCATCGAACGCCGGGTCAGTAAGCTGCACACCTTCGTCTCCACCCATCGCCAACCCGTGTTTTATGACTTCCTTGGCCGAGTCTCCGCCCATTGATAGCACGGTCACCTTGGTGCCCGCATTGGCATCCTTGACCTTCAGCGCAGCCTCGACCGCGCTCTCGTCATAGGGACTGATGACCATCGGTTTTTCCTTGGGTGGGATCGCTCGTTTCTTCTCAGGGTCGATCTTGAAAGAAGCCGCGGGCGTTTCCGGATCAAACACCTGCTTAACGCAAACGATCAGGTTCATTTTGAATCCTCCTTCATACATATAAGAAGCATTGGCGCCAACTCTGGACCAATGCCTCTGGGAACCCCGTGTTGAATTTATCATAGAGCCAGAGTTGGTGTCAAGAAAAATTCTCCCTGAAAACAACGATTCACGGCAGTCGCCTTTCGCCATTGGATTAAAGGAGCCCACAACAGTCATGCCGATAGAGAAAACAAAAGAAGGTGAGGTAAAAAGTTGAGCCTTCCGCGATTTGAAGCCAGGATGATCCCAGAAAAGCAATAGCTAGCCTCCCGTGGGAGGCTAGCTATTTTACTTTCAACAAGCTCAACTGTTGGCAGAAAAACTTATACTACTTCTGCATGCTTGCGGCGTGCCACCCAGACAAGGCCTCCCAAGGCAAAAATGCCAAAGGCTATGAGGATAATTGTCGAGAGTTCCGGCGTCGGCGCGGTGGCGCACAACTGCGAATCGACCGTGTGGCGCTCAGCAAAGAACAGATCGAATGTGTGAGACCCTGTCTCACTAAGGCCCAATTCATCAAAGTTGACGGAGTGGAGTGCACTGGAGGCCGATGCCGCATCGTGAACACCGCCCAGATCGACCACCAGGTTGCCATCGATGAACACCCATAGATCGTCGTCACTGAAGAATTGCAGCGTTCGGCCTTGCATCTGCTGGTAGGTGAAATCCGTGTGTAGCTGCAATGTGAAGTGATAGTTGTGGCTGAACCCCTCATTTCCCAGTAGTATATCGTCGATAGGGAAGAAAGTAGTGTCCGAGAACACGTATAATTCTGATCCCGGAGACTTTTCCGTAAATGTCATGCTGTATGGCATGCTCTGATTGAAGGAATTGTCGGAATACCACTGCTTGAGAGAAGTCTCACTCATTATTGCCGCATCGGCCCAGTGGTTAGAATAGCTCGGATTGAGATCAGGTGTACCGTCCACTCCAAGCGTATTCATGACCAATCCCGTCCTCACTCCATATCCATTGGCTGGCTGAACTCCGAAGTCAGAATGTCCCGTGACTCCGTTATTGTTGTTGCCTGAGTATTGGAAATCGCGGATCGTCCCCGTCAGGGTGATGGTGTCGTTGCCCGTCGGTGCAGGCGTGCAATCTTCACCTTCACACGCGGCAGCCACTGTTGGAATGGCCAGAACCGCCATCAAGATTAACATTAGAGCACCAAGAACCAGTTTTCTCATTTTCCCTCCTTTTTTTGTTCCTCGATCATTTCTGCATATATAGGCCTACTTGGTTCAAGATTAGCAACTCCAGGTCAATACGCCAGTAAGAGGACGGTAAATTTCTGTAGACGTTCGGTGGAGATTGAGTGAAGATTCGGTAACATTGGGGAAGGTTTCGAATAAGCGGCCATGAGGTTTGGCCTACCGCCAGTTGATGCGCCACTTTAGGTTGGAGATAGGCTGCAAGCACAAGCAGACGCCAACAGAAAACCAAAAGATCGAGCCTCCTTCGGGAGGCTCGATCTTTTGGTTTTCGACTATCGTAATTGAAGGAGGAATCTACACAGCTTCTGCGTGTTTGCGGCGTGCCATCCAGACAAAGCCACCAAGAGCCAGAACGCCCAGCGTCAGCAGAATCACGGTTGAAACTTCAGGCGTAGGAGCGAGAGGTATTCCTCTATTGGCTACAGCCGATGTCTTAGACTCGCCATCCACCCATACCTGGGTATGGACATTTAGGTCATAACACTGATTAGGGGATAGTCTCATGGATGCTTCCCATCCGTCAGCGATGGAACGGCCATCAGCATTGTCTCGCTGGTTGATCCACTGGAAGTCGGGAGGTGTTCCATCATTCCCATAGGTACCATCAACGAGCTTGGTGTCGTTTCCCAGCTTCACAAAGGATTCTTCCTCCAATGCCGTTCCGGCGAGTATGAGCACCCCTGGCTCGGCCAGAACCAAGACATACAACACTCCATCATCGCAGTCATATTTCACATAGAGTTTGGACAGAAGGGCATAATTGGGTTTAGTAGGGTCGGGTTCACCAGCATTAAACATGTTGGCAAAGAAATCCGTGTCGGCAGCCGATTCATCCAGCACCCATTCACCTTTGTCCCCATCGACAATTGCTGTGCCGCACTTCGGCTGATCGCATGGCCCACATGTTGGTGGCGGCGGTGGCGGTGGTTTGGTTGCCATGGCTATCCCGGGCATGACCAGCATTGCAACCAGGATGATCACGGGTACCAGAAACAGCAGTTTCTTCATTCTTTTCTCCTTGAACGAATGTGCATTCACAATTGATGACATTACACGAAAACTAGGGGGAAGTCAGTACATGAAAGGTTAAGAATTGGTAAATATTCGGTAGCTTCATTGATCAGCCATTACCAGGAGCCCTAACTCGGCTATCCCAGATGGCTGACGTCGTTAAACAGAGTGAGAGATGTTCCCCACTCGTGAGTGTCCAGTATCGCTAGAGCGGCATTGCTCAGCCGCAGTTGCCACCAATGGTCCAGTCCAATACCGAGAAGCTCACACAACAGCACCTGCAGGGGTCCGCCATGGGCGACGATCAAGATGGAATCATCCTCGCCATGCGCTTCCAGCACCTTGATAAACTCTTTGACCCTCTCGGCCACGTGAGAGAGGCTTTCACCATTTGGCGCGCACACATCAGCCGCCCGATTCCTCCAAGCCATCCGTTCGGTCAGGCGGTCCGGAAACCGCTGTTTCATCTCTTCCCAGTCCAAGCCCTCAAAATCGCCGAAATCCATCTCCCTCAGCAGGGCCGTTTCCTGAATTGATCCTGCTCCATTGTGCCTTGAGGCGATGATCTCAGCCGTTTTTACAGCCCGTTTCATATCGCTGGCGTAAATGAAGTCGATCTTCTCCGCCGCCAGCCGTTTCCCAAGCTCCTGGGCCTGCCGGATGCCGGTTTCATTCAGATCGATATCGCTCTGACCCTGATACCGGAGTTGCCGATTCCACTCCGTCTCGCCGTGCCTTACAAGTATGAACCTAGCCAACTAGTCCCTCCTGCCTCTCCTATTATAGCAAGTGACACCAAAACACACACCTCAGTGATTTCGATCATCGCCCCGTAGGTATCGCCGGTGAGCCCCCCGAGCCGGGAGGCAAAAAGCCTGGCCACTGAAAAGGTGACCAACCAGATTCCCGCCAGGATTGCCGGCCCCAGATAAGTCATGAAAGCCGAGGCTATCACCAGGGTGATCAGCGTGGCACTGGCAAAAGTGAACAAGCTCATCTTCTCCTTATACGCCTGTCCCAATCCTTCCCTTTTGGCTGAGGGAAAAGCGAATAAGGCATAGGCCGCGCTCCACCGGCCCAGCGTCGGCATCAACAAGAGTGCAGCGGGTATGAGTTCCACGGGCAACGATATTAGTGAAACATATTTGAGCAGGATGAGCGAGCCGGCAGCCACTACCCCGAATCCTCCTACATGGCTGTCGTCCATGATTTTGAGGCGCTCGGCAGCAGACTTTCTCACCGCGAATCCATCGAAGGTGTCCATCAGTCCGTCAAGATGAAGCGCTCCGGTGAAGATGATAAGCGCCACAACAAGCCAAGCGCTGACCAGAATCGGCGGCATGAACAGATCGAACAGCTGATCAAAGCCCAGCAGAAAAGACCCGAGTATGAACCCAACCAGCGGGAAATAAGCCGCTGAGGAACCGATCCCTTTTTGATCGATTCCCGCGTCCTTCGGTGAGGGGAATATGGTCAAAAATCGCCAGGCTGTCCAGAATCCCATTTTTCTCCCCTACGTCGCTTCTGATACTCCGGCCTCATCGAAGGTGGCCATCTCATCAAGAATTCGGGCAGATGCTTCAACGATGTTCATCGCTAACGCTGCTCCGGTACCCTCACCGAGCCGCATATCGAAATCCAACACCGGCTTCAACCCCATATGATCCAACAGCACTCTATGCCCGGATTCCACCGAGAGATGGGCGGCGATGAAGTAATCCTTTGTAACAGGGGCCAGCCCCGCCGCAATGAGCGCCGCCGCGCCTGAGATAAAGCCATCGATCACCACCGGAACACGGTTTGCCGCCGCACCCAGCATCACCCCGGCAAGCCCCCCGATCTCAAATCCTCCCACTTTTGCCAGCACATCAAGCGCATCTTGCGGGTTGGGCCGGTTGATTTGCAACGCCTTCTCAATCATTTTGATCTTCTGCGCCAGTTGATCATCACCCAGACCCGTGCCCCGTCCGGTGACCCTTTCCACCGGCATTCCCGTCATGCAAGCACAAATAGCGCTTGAGGCTGTGGTGTTGCCGATGCCCATATCGCCCGTCCCTACGATATCCAGCCCCCTGGCAATCTCGGACTCGACCACTCTTATCCCGGCCTCTATGGCATCCAGCGCTTGCCTTCGGCTCATCGCTGGGCCTTTGGTCATGTCACGGGTCCCGAAATCAATCATCTCGCAAATGAGTTTGGGGTTGGGCTCAAATCCACCGATGACCCCCATGTCGACCACTACAACCCGCGCTCCCATATGCCGGGCCAACACGTTAATGGCCGCTCCTCCATTCACAAAGTTGAGCACCATCTGCCGGGTGACCTCCTGCGGATAGAGGCTGACGCCTGCAGCGGCTACGCCGTGATCGGCAGCCATAACGATGATAGCCTTCCGCTGAATCTTCGGCCGGGGATTGGCGGTTATGCCCGCCAGTCTGATGGAAAGCTCCTCAAGCTTCCCCAAGCTCCCCTGAGGTTTGGTAAGCTGGTCCTGCCGCATTCGGGCCGCATCAATGGATGATCGATCCAACGGCTTGATGGACCTTACGGTCTGTTCTAAAGATTCTGCCATTAGCTTGCTCCTTATTGTTTTTGGCCGGCTACAAAACAAAAAATCCCTAAACCACTTATCTGGCTTAGGGATTTACCATCTCCCACGCACTCCGCCTTGAAGGCTTTGAGGGGATTTGCTGGCAGGTCTTCTGACTCCTGGGTCTTCCTACTCCTGGAGGCCTTCCCATTCCGTTAACACAGAACAGTGGCAGTTTCTCGAGTTTCGTCTCCAATCACAGCGGCGGGACCGCGACTGATTTTCACAGTCTTCCCTTTTTAAGCTTTGAAAGCACCAACAAACACCCGTATTCAGTTGCAGCCTTACTATAGCGAATTGATTTTTGGTTGTCAAAACGTACTATGGGGTCTTCTCTCAAAGTCGGAGATATGGTATAGTGAGAGAAAACTTGGATCAGGACTTCATCCACTACGAATATCGAGTGAAGTCCCCTCTGCCAGGGTACAAAGGTTCCCCAGGCATGAACTGAGAAACCAAAACAAGAAGGAGGATGCCCATGTTAGTGAGAGACATTATGACAACCAACGTAGTGACTATCCCCAGCAGTACTCCGATCATGGACGCCAGGAAGATCATGGAAGCTCACAAATTTGAGCGTCTTCCGGTAGTGGACAAGGGCAAACTGGTAGGCATCGTAACCAAGAATGTACTGCAGCGGGCTGCTCCTTCCGCCGCCACCTCGCTGAGCGTATGGGAAATCAACTACCTTCTAGCCAAGATGACGGTCCGGGAAGCGATGAGAAAATCGGTGATCACAGTTTCCCCCGATGCAAGTGTAGAGGCAGCAGCAACCCTTGCTCAGAACCACGGTGTAGGTTCGCTGCCAGTGGTGGAAAACGACAAACTGGTAGGCATCCTCACAACAAATGACTACTTCTATAAGATACTCAATCCGCTGCTGGGCATCAATGTAAGTGGCCAGCGCATCGTCGTACGCGAAGGCGGAACCCCGGATCGCATCTGCAAGACCATGCAGATATTGCAGGAGGAAGGGGTCGCGGTAAAGGCCATATACACTTCTGGAACAGAAGACGCAGCCGAAAAGGATCTGTTTCTCCATCTGGATACCGAGGATATGAAGAAAGTCACCACGATCAATGAACGGCTGGGAAAGATGGGCATCCGATCCGACGTGAGAGAACCCGTCTAACAAGGGCGGCGGTTTGAGCAGGGCAGATGATTTTGGCTCATCTGCCCTGCTTTGTCAGACGGTGATCTCCACCACCTTGTTGCGTGACGTTTCTCCCCTGATAATGCGGATGCTGCTCTTTTTGACATTGAAATGATCGGCCAGGAGTTCAATCATGGCCTTATTGGCCCGGCCCTTATCGGGCGGAGCGGTTACGTAAGCCTTCAGTTGCCCCTGTTCGCTCACAACCTTGTTTTGCTTTGCGTTGGGGATTACTCTGACGTTCAGTACGCTCATCTTTGGCTCAAATAGTCCCATCCGGCTTTTTACGTCTTCAGCGGATTGGTGACCATCTTCTCAAAACTCACCTTGTAGGAATCGGCACCGACCTTCAGCCATGCATCTCCCTCCACTTTCAGACGGGAGGGATCGGTGCCGAATAGCGACTCCATGAGCAAGCTCGATCTCTCTTTGTCTTCCACAACTTGAACCACCAGATTGGTCGTAGAACTGGCGCTGATATCGAGCGTTCCTCTCTCGCCGTTGCCCAGCAGATACCACTTCTCCTTGTGCCCAAACCGCACGTGGCACTCGATCTTTTCCAGCGTGGCCCCGATTGGATTGGGGTTATCGATCTCAATCGTGGTATCAACCGTAAGCGTGGCACTGGAAGTATCGCCGAGAAATATCCCCACCACCCTCACTGAAGGCTTGAGCGAATCTGCACCCCCGCCACCAGAGCAGCCATTGCATACACCCAACAGGATAAGAACCAGAATGGATATGGATATAATCAACCGATTCATTTCCACATCTCTCCGATTGCGGCGATCAATCGCCGGCAGTCCGGCAAAGGCCGGGGAGAGATGCGGACATATTCCGGCAAGCCGAATGAAGCACAATCGCGAACCATGATTCCATACCGGAGAAGCCTTTCCCTGAATTGCTTTGCATCGCCTACCCTGACCAAGAAAAAGTGCGCGCCGGAGGGAAGAGGGGAAAGACCCAGTTGGGACAGCTCTTCTCTTAGAAATGCGTGAATCAGCCGAGTCTCTTCCAGAGAACTCTGCAGGTGGACTGAGTCTCTCAAGGCCATTATCCCGGCAGACTGGGCCATCGCGTTGACATTCCAAGGAAGACACACTTTTCTCAGGGCTCGGATAATCTCAGCGCTGGCAATCGCATATCCCAAGCGGAGACCGGCCAGAGCGTAGTCCTTGGTCATCGAGCGCAGGATGATCACATTGCCCCGACCAATCAACTCCTGCGATCTCCATGGATTTTCAGCAAAAGCGATGTAAGCCTCATCTAGAATCAAGAGGGTGTTTTCGCAAGCCGAGCAAATCTCTTCAACCTCGGGCCTGGTAAGGTACAAGCCCGTAGGATTGTTCGGATTGCACAGGAACAGGCCTTTGGGACGATGGGATCGAAGCAGCTCCGCGACTTCGTTTAAATTCAGCCTGAAATCCTCTTCCGCTGACGAACGGTGTTTGATGACCTTCGATCCGGCGATGCGACAGGCAACCTCATATTCCCCAAAGGTAGGCTCGATGATCAGCACATCATCGTCACTGCCGAAATAGGCCAGGGCGATGAGCCGGATCAATTCCATCGATCCGCTGCCGATAATGATATTCTTCGCACTTATGCCAATGCTCTCGGCCAGCGCACTCTTGAGTTCGGCCGATTCCGAATCCGGATAGCGATCGATGGCTACTGAAGTCAGAGCTTGTGCAATTCCCGGCGAAGGCCCGAAAGGATTGGCGCTGACGCTGAAATCCAGCACCTCTTCCGGCTTTATCCCCAGCCGTCCGAGTTCGGCATAATCGGGGCCTCCATGAGGACAGATTTCGAGCGCTTCTATTTCCGGTCTAGGACGCAACACCATAGATTATCCCTTTCATGCTAAAGCACAGCACTGCGCAAATCAAGGCCACAAGGCACATCAAAAGCAGCACCGAGTTGATTTTCTCCAGGGTGAGCGTGCTTTTTGCCTCACCCAGCTTGTAGTGTCCCACCTTCTCCAGCTCTATCTCCAAAGCTCCGGCAGCTGCACTCATCGGCCAACCGGCATTGGGGCTTTCGGTTTTGCTGTGATCGCGCAACATGATGTTCCAAGCAGCCCGGCCTTCTTTTCGAGCTATGAAAGCAGCCGCCACCATCATCAGAGCGGTGAGCCTGGCCGGAATGAAGTTGAGCACATCGTCCAGGCGAGCGGCGAATTTGCCCAGATATTCGTACTTGCCGTGATAACCGATCATGGAATCGAAGGTGTTGACCACCCGATAGCCCACTGCTCCCGGTATGCCGAGGATCAGGAACCAGAAGAGCGGGGCCACAATACTATCGGAGGTGTTTTCCGCCACCGACTCTACAGTGGCTGCTATGACGAGAGCCTCATCCAGATCCTCAGGGTTTCGACTGACCAAAGCCCCCATCCCAGCGCGTGCGTCTGCCAGTTGATTATCATTCAGTCGATCTCTCACCTTCACTGCAGCAGAGCGCAGGCCCCTTATCGAAAAGGTCGATTTCAATATCAACGCCCCGACGATCACATAGATAATCCTGCTGCCCTCGCTCACATATACCAGCAAGAAATAGATCGGGACAACGAATGAGATGATGCCCACAAGAACCATCCCGATCCCATAGAAGAACTGCGCATTGGGGCGGCCCTTCGGAGCGAGTCTCTCGGCAAGGGAAATCAGTTTGCCCATCCATCCGACGGGATGCAACAACGTCGGCGGGTCTCCCACGACCAGATCAATCGTCAGCGCAAGCGCCAGTATAATTATTCCATCCATGAGCACCTGAACACAAAGCGAAAACCGTAAGACTTAAACAGAGTGTTGAATCCGTATTTCAGGTCTGATTTCCGGGAAAAGTATATCCTCGTACCTCGATCATAGAGTAGAACAGAAGATATCCCCGCTGTCAATACCCTTCTGAGAGGGCCTCAATGAGCCGATTCCTTACGTTCGAACGAGGGATCCTGCCGAGCCAGCATCACCCCCTTTGAGAGGTTGACAGCCACAGCGAGCAATGCTATCATCGGCCCGGATTGCATGATCGAACATACCAAGGGGATATGATGCAACTTATTACCGCCGGTGTAGATATCGGCTCGACGATGACCAAAGTAGTCCTGATGGATGCGAATATCAGGGCTTCGGTGATCGGCCCCACCGGGGCTGAGCATCGGCGGCTGGCCAACAAAGTGATGCAGCAGGCCCTGGAGAAAGCGCAACTCCCCTTTGAACAAGTCGCCTATGTCGTAGCTACCGGCTATGGGCGCATCAACGTTCCCTTCGCCGATAAACAAATCACGGAGATCACCTGCCATGCCCGCGGCGTTTACAGCCTTTTCCCCACCGTTCGCACTGTCATCGATATCGGCGGCCAGGACAGCAAGGCCATCAAGCTGGTCGATGGCAAGGTGTCCAACTTCGTTATGAATGACAAGTGCGCTGCAGGTACCGGCCGCTTTCTGGAAGTGATCGCTGAAGCCCTTGGGCTGGGCCTTGATGAGATGGCTCAACTCTCTCTGACGGCCACTAAGAAGGAGAATGTCAGCAGCACCTGTACCGTATTTGCCGAGCAGGAAATCGTCTCCCGCTTGTCTGAGGGAGCAGCAATAGAAAATGTGGCGGCCGGATTGTTCGAATCCATCGCCAGCCGGGTCTGCGGCATGGCCGATAGACTCAAGATAGAAAGGGATGTGGTGCTCACCGGCGGGGGAGCCAAGAATATCGGTTTAGTCAAGGCATTTGAAAACAGGCTCGGTTTCCGCCCTCTGGTGCCCGAGGAGCCACTGATCACCGGAGCCATCGGGGCTGCCTTGCTGGGCCGTGAATTGGCCCTCAAAGCGCTGGAGAGAGGCGAGGAATTGGGAGGCAAAAAGCGTCGGCTGGAGGAAGCCACCTTTTTCGGCTGAGCAAAGTGTCTTTGCGAGGAGCCGCCAGGCGACGAAGCAATCTCAAGGCGAGCAAAGAGATTGCCGCACGGAGTTTATCCTGAGTTTACCGAAGGGTTCGCAATGACAGACACTCTATTGAGGACATGAAGAATGATTTATGTAGCCGGAATTGATAGCGGTGCGGCCTACGCGAAAGCAGTGATCCTCGGCGATGGGATTATGGTTTCTCACCATGTGATGCTCTCCGGGAAGAACTACCGTGAGACCGCTCGAGAAGTATTCCAAATCGCTCTGGACAAGGCGGGGATCAAGTTTCCGGAAATCGCTCTGATCGTTTCCACCGGATACGGGGCCGCCAACGTACCTTTTGAAAAGGAGCAGATGACCGAGATATCCTGCCAGGCGCGGGCTATCAGCCATCTGTTTCCCTCGGCCCGGACGGTGATTGACATCGGCGGGCAATCTACTAAGATCATCAAACTGGATGGGAAAGGCCGCCCAGCCGACTTCACAGTCAATGAGAAGTGCGCTGCCGGCAGCGGCCGTTTTTTGCAGGTGATAGCCCGGGTTCTAGGAGTACCTCTGGAGGAGATCGGCCCGCTTTCCCTCAAGGCTACGAAGGTAGTCAAATTCACCACCAGTTGCGCTGTGTTCACCGAGTCTGAAGCCGTCTCACGGGTGGCTGAAGGCGAGAAGAAAGAGGATATCCTGGCCGGAGTTCACCACGCTATTGCCGTCAAGGTAGCCACTATGGTGGAGCGGGTCCGGATGGAAAAAGACTGCGTCATCACCGGCGGAGGCGCTAAAGACACTGGGCTGGTGAAGAGCATAGAGGAGAACACGAATTGCCAATTACTGGTGCCTCCGGAGCCTCAGTTGACCGCTGCGCTGGGGGCTGCGCTCATCGCCTGGGATAGGGTGCAAGAGAAGAAAGCCTCCGGTTGAGCAGGCTAATCCACGAGAAGATTACTTCTATTTTTCGGCAACAGAGACTGCGGATTCAAGCACTTCTGTAACCCAGGTGTTCACGCTCGTATTTTCCAGATTGGCTTTAATATGGATTTTGCGGTGGAGATCGGGCTCAAGTCTCAGCGTAAATTTGCCCGAGTATGGTTTCTCCGGTTTCTCTCCGCGTGTCTTACAGAAGTCTAGATAATCATCAATCGAATCCCGAAACGACTGAGTTATCTCTGCAACGGTTTGACCTTGAAAGGTGATGACATCTCTTGTATTAATTACCTCGCCGTGAAGGATACCGGCTTCCTCATCCAATTCAACCTTTCCGATGTATCCTTTGTATTCCATTATGGTTCAACCCCCGCTTCTTTCAAGAACCTTTGCACGGATTTGACGGCACCTTTATCCGTCGTTTTTTGTGGATGCGGCCTGTGAAAAACAGCCCTTACACCTTGCAGTGCAACCCTGACTCGGGATCCTCGGCCTTCAGACAAGTCAGCTCCTACCGCTATGAATAGTGCCTCGATGTCTTTCCATAGGATGTCTGACCGAACGGGACTCTCGAAAATAGCGTCGAGCGTCTTCTGATGCCGCTTGTTCACAGATGTATGGTGTCATAATATGCCACCATTGTCAATAACGCTTGTGATCTTGTGAGGCTCTCAGTGCCAGTTGTTGAGTTTGCTTTAATCCAGCCATCAAAATGCTCAAAAGCTGATGGCTCCTGACCCGGCGTATCCGGGAACAAATGCAACCGCGGAAAGCCCAGAGAATGTCATTGCGAGCTCCGCAGGGGCGCGGCAACCTCCAAGAGCGCAGCTCTGTATTCCCCCTCTCCCCCCTGAGATTGCTTCGTCGCCAGTAGCTCCTCGCAAAGACATTTCTATTTTCATTTCTCAGCGATCCCCGGCGCTCTCTGCGGTGAAATTCAGGTAAGGTGGAACATTCCAGTATAAGCGGGTAAAATGAAGTATCGCTGGTTTCTGAGGAGAACCATTATGGAAAAGAAACGATATGTATACTGGCAAGATGGAGAGATGTGGTTGGGTTATCTGGAAGAATACCCGGACTACATGTCTCAAGGCGAAACTCTGACCGAACTCAAGGATAATTTGAAGGACATCATCTCAGATTTGCTGAGCGGCGAAATCCCGTGTGTTCGTAGAGTCGCCGAACTTGAAATAGTATGAAAAGACGAGACTTGATTCGGGAACTGGAAAAGATGGGGTGTATTCTGATTCGACACGGTTCGAAGCATGATTGGTACCAAAACCCGTCCTCCAAAATATCGCAGCCGGTTCCAAGACACAATGAGATAAAAGAATTCCTGGCCCGACACATCATCAAAATGCTCAAAAACTGATGGCTCCTGATTCCCTCTCTTTCCCCCTATTGGTTCACTGGTAACCCTTGTGCTGCTAATCAATTTTCATAGCAGCACGCCGCAACATGGATACCATTTTATAGCGCCGGAGGCTTCGTGGCCATGAACTCCCCCTAACCCCCTCTTTTCGAAAGAGGGGGAAGCGCGAATGCGCTGGGGGCGTTTGATATTGCGCAAGTAATTTGTCTGGCTGAGCCTTACAAAAAAGTGTTTCAATATATCCTGGCCGGAGTCCACCAACGCCATTGCAGTCAAGGTAGCCACCATGGTGGAGAAGGTCCGAATGGAAAAAGACTGCGTCATCACCGGCGGAGGCGCCAAGGATATCGGGATGGTCAAGAGCGTGGAGGAGAACACGGGTTGCAGCCTATTGGTGCCGCCGGAGCCTCATCTCACCGCTGCCCTGGGGGCCGCACTCATTGTCTGGGATAGGGTGCAGGAAAAGAAAGCCTCCGGTTGAGAAGGTAAATCCACGCTTAGTCGCTGAGAATAGGAATGTCATTGCGAGCCCCGCAGGGGCGCGGCAATCTCCGTAATATCATCTCAGTATTCAGCCTCTCGCTCTCTCTGAGATTGCTTCGTCGCCGACGGCTCCTCGCAACGACACTTGAACTGTCATTGCGAATGAAGTGTGGCAATCTCTCTTGTGCCTGCCCTGAGATTGCTTCGTCGCCGACGGCTCCTCGCAACGACACTTGAACTGTCATTGCGAATGAAGTGTGGCAATCTCTCTTGTGCCTGCCCTGAGATTGCTTCGTCGCCGGTGGCTCCTCGCAAAGACACTTGAACTGTCATTGCGAATGAAATGTGGCAATCTCCTTTTTCCCGCCCTGGGATTACTTCGTCGCCGATGGCTCCTCGCAAAGACATTTTTCTTTTCTGCGTTCTCTGCGGTGAAATTTTGACCAATACCATGGCCGTCAAGATAGCCACCCTGGTAGAGCGGGTCCGGATGGAAAGGAGTCCGGCAAGTGAATCCCTCCCCAACCTACAAAAGGGACCGGAACTCATCCCGGGTCATCTCGCAATCATGGAGGATCTTAGCCATAAGACCAGGGCCGATTATTTCGCCGCTATGCATGGGAACGACTGTGGTGCGACCATCCGAATGACGCATGAAGTGGTGACTACCTCTGACTCTGACAAGCTCAAAGCCTGCCCTGTGCAACGCAACGATAGTTTCCTTACCGGTGATTCTGAGAGGCCTTGTCATTGTGCCAGAACAACCTTCTGCACCCCAATAAAGTCGAGAGCCTCAATATCTTCGCCCTCTACCTCAAGACACAGTTCAATGGCTTCTTGGATTCGTTCCATGACCTCATCGAGAGACTTGGCCTGGGTATGACAGGCACGCAGGGAAGGCACAGATGCAACATAGTAGCCCTCGGAGTCACGCTCAATGATGACGTTGAATTCCTTTTTCATCGGACACTTCCAGATTTTCGTTAGGCTTTGATTATACCGCATTGTATCTGATTCGTCATGGAGGTCACCAAAATGCTCAAAGGCTGATGGCTTCTGATCCGGCATAGCCGGAACCAAATGCAACAGAGGAAAGCCCAGAGGATGTCATTGCGAGCCCCGCAGGGGCGCGGCAATCTCCGTAATATCATCTCAGTATTCAGCCTCTCTCCCCCTGAGATTGCTTCGTCGCCGGTGGCTCCTCGCAAAGACACTTGAACTGTCATTGCGAATGAAATGTGGCAATCTCCTTTTTCCCGCCCTGGGATTACTTCGTCGCCGACGGCTCCTCGCAAAGACATTTTTCTTTTCTGCGTTCTCTGCGGTGAAATTTAGACCAACGCCATTGCCGTCAAAGGTGGCCACACGGTGGAGCGGGTCCGTATGGAAAGGAGACGGGCAAGTGAATCCCTCCCGGCCTCCCTTTACGAAAGGGAGGAGCAAAAGTCCCCCTCTTTTGAAAGGGGGACTGCGAGGAGGATTTCCCGTTACGCCGCCCGGGGGGCTGCGCTCATTGCCCGGGATGGGGTGAGGGAGAAGAGAATCTCTGATTGAGAGACTGTGACCCGCTTCATCCTGCTATTTGCTGGTAAGAGAATTCACTGATATCCGTCTGGTGTTTGGCATGTTCAACCGTCATACTCACCAGTTGACCCTCCTTATCCAATTCAACCAGGATAGTCTCGTTCAGGTCATGGGTATCGGCTATTCTTTTATCGCTGAAAGTCAGGAGCAAGGTATCGGTATCAGGGAAATATTTAACTTTCATGTATCCACCTCAGTTGGATATCTTTCCGATCCTCTCGCTGACGTGTGTAAAGGAAATATTGGGTGAACCTCATGCCTTGCGCCCTCTTTTGTACTCCAACTATATTTCCATCGATAGGGTTTGTCAAGATGAAAAGATTGTTTTGTGAATCGGGATTCCTCAATAGGGCCACCATGGTAGAGCGGGTCCGGGTGGAAAGGAGCCCGGCAAGTGAATCCCTCCCGGCCTCCCTTTCTGAAAGGGAGGAGCAAGCGTCCCCCTTTTTTGAAAGGGGGACTGCGAGGGGGATTTCCCGTTACGCTGCCCTGGGGGCTGCGCTCATTGCCTGGGATAGGGTGCAGGAAAAGAAAGCCCTCCGGTTGAGAAAGAGAAGACAAGCAAATACACGTATTTGTCCTCGCATAAATGAAGGTGAGACAAAAGGGAACAGGCACCTCACTGGGTACCTGTTCCCTCTTTATCTAACTTCTACGTCAACCATCCGAGTCTTTACGGATACCATTCTTGAACAACTTGTCCGTTTGCATCTACTGTGTAGTGTCCCTGAATGGCGGTTGCCCCACCACCGATTAAAGTAGTCAGGTCATCAGTACCATCGCCATTTAAGTCAACATCGATGCTGGGAGTGGTGCCATCCTCATCATCATCACCAAAATCTAATGCAGTTGTTATTGGAGTACAGACCGGCGGAGTAGTAGTAGTGCAGTTCGACACAGCCCCTATGCCAAGATCAGCCATGGCTGCGGTTACCGCCAACTGAATGTTATCCAACTCCGTATCGGCAGCCGCTTCATCACCACTCCCGATAAACTTACTCACATTGGGAACCACTACGGCTGCCAGCACGCCCAGGATGGCCACCACCACCAATAGTTCAATCAGGGTAAAGCCTTTTTCCTTGCGGCTGGTCTTCTTCACGGGTTTTTTTACAGGTGTTGTCATATCTTGTTTCCTCCTTTATTTTGGGCAACTTGGGTTGCCCTGCCTAAATGACATCGGGTTCATGATTGCTGTTGTTCCCGCTATCTACAATTCTCCACCTCCTGATGCCTAGTTGGTAAATAATCCGTAAACATTAACAGGTGATTAAATGTTATTCCGTGAGCCCATCAGGGTAAATAGCCCAAAAGGGGTAGACGGAGTGGGTATATCGTACTAGGGGGCGCAACTGTCTTTATTCAACGCCCCCTGCAGCTTTGCCGCTTCCCCCTCTTTGCGAAAGAGGGGGACCAGAGGGGGAGTTTCGAGATTGCCGCGCGGAGTTTATCCTGAGCCCTTCGACACGCTCAGGACAGGCCTGACGAAGGGCTCGCCATGACAGGCCAAATGTCTTTGCGAGGGAGCCACCGGCGACGAAGCAATCTCAGGGCAGGCGGAGAGAGCTTGCAGAATGCTCGATTAATCACACCGAACTACACAATTGCACGGAAAGCGTGAATCAGATATAATTTCACTTGTGAGGGCAACGTGATTGAATCCTTTGGTAACGGCGCAACAGAAGACCTGTACCACGGACGCAGCACGAATCGAGTGCGTCGTTTCCCGCCGGAGATAAGAATCATGGCTGTTCGTAAACTGGATATTCTCAATGCGGCCCATCGTTTGGAAGACCTGCGTGAACCGCCCGGCAATCGTTTGGAGACCTTAAGAGGCGACTTGCTGGGTTATCATAGTATCCGCGTCAATGATCAATGGAGGATTATTTTCCAGTGGGAAAACAACAACGCCTATGCGGTATCGTTGACGGACTATCACTGAGCAAAAGAGGGAAGAGAGATGTTGCCGGAAAATAGAGTAACCACGCACCCTGGAGAGATACTGAAAGCGGAGTTCCTGGATCCGATGGGGATAACGCAGATGGCGTTTGCACAACACATTGGGGTACCGCTACAGCGGGTGAATGAAGTGATACGGGGTAAGCGAGGGGTCACACCCGAAACAGCGTGGCTGTTTTCACAAGCCCTGGGAACAACTCCTCAGTTCTGGATGAACCTGCAAAACGCCTATGATCTGACCAGCAAGCGACCGCAACGGTCAGTGGAACGTTTGGCGAAGGCTGCATAAACTGTATCCAGGTTGAGGTGATGGTCTGATGAAAGGTGGGGCAATCCCCCTATTTGACGGATGGGCTGGTTTATGGCAAGCTAAGGATCGGATGGGATCGTTTCATCATCGTTCAGGAGATTAAGTTATGTCTACATCTGTGAAGCAACTTCTCGATACTTTCGATCGTTTGCCTGATGCGGACAAGCGGGAAATGGCAGCTGAAATAATGCGCCGCACGGTGAAGCTTGACCTGTCACCTCTAGCAGATGAATATCTCGTTTTGAATGCGGAAGACCTATTTCTGGAACTCGATAAAAGAGAGTCTTTAGCTATTGGCCTCTGATCCACGGCACAACAGCCTCCCCCAGCGCATGAGTTTTCTTAGCCTCAAAGACCCCAATAATGACATGGCAAATGTCTTTGCGAGAAACGGATACCGCCGGCGGCGGCATACACCCAAATAGAAACTGTCACTTGGGCCTTTGTCTACCCCACCCCAGGAGAAGGGTTGTTGCAGGGAGTTGCGCTTGGCGCAACTCCCTGCAACAACAAACACTTTCCCCCATGATTGGGGGATCAAGGGGGTTGACCCGCTGGAACGGCGTATGAGCATCACGAGTTTCTGAGTAGGAACGGCAGGTGATTGATCTGACATGAGGTTGAGTTGTACATGCAAAAGATGTACAATCAGGCTATGAGATACGAGTGGGACCCGCAGAAGAACGAGCGGCTGAAGGAAGAACGGGGCATCTCTTTCGAGAAAATAGTGTTTCATCTGTCTCAAGGCGACGTCTGGAAGATTGCCGATCATCCCGACCAGGAGAATTATCCAGAGCAGAAGATATATTTCGTCATTGTGGAGGGTTATGTTTATCTTGTGCCTCATGTTGTTGAAAGGGATTACATTTTCTTGAAGACGATCATTCCCAGCAGAAAGACAACCAGAGAGTACAAGAAGGATAAGGAGGCTGAAATATGAAACACGACAAAGAAGAAAAGACCATCATTAATGCTTACGAAACCGGCAGTATGAAACTCTCGACTCCGTCTGAAGCGGAAATCGCAGCCATTAAAGCCACGGCACGGAAGACGCTGGTAAAAGACAAACGGATCACTATCCGGCTTTATGAGCATGATTATCGCGGCATCCAGAAGAAAGCTCTGGAAATGGGCATCCCCTATCAGACGCTGATCTCCGGAATAATTCATCGATACATTGAAGGCGACCTGACCTCGAAAACCGGATAACCCTGTCAATTCAGACCGCAAGGGCATCCTCCGTTAGCATGACACGTCAAAAGTCTTTGCGAGGAGCTACCGGGAGACGAAGCAATCTCAAGGCAGGCGCAAGCAGAGATTGCCGCGCCCCGATTTCATCGGGACTCGCAATGACACCTGAGGTTTCCCCCTTCCGATAATTGGGGTCCACCCTCATTCCTCCGGACAGGCATTGGTGTATAATCAGGAATCACTGAACGCATGGGCTGATCGGCTGTTTGCCGGAAAAGAGCAAATTCTGGGCAAACAGAGATTCTTCGCTGCACTGTTCAGCCCCCCTGGATTACAGGGGGAGAAGCCTTGATCCGTCTCCCCGGTGAAAACCGGGGTCCAAGAGCGACTGGATTCCGGCCTTCGCCGGAAAGACGAATGGCGTGTGATTGCCTTGTCGTACGGAGTTTCTTGTCAAGCGCATTCCGCGCGGGCGGAATCGGCAACTCAGAATGACATGTCCGAAGAGCCCATACGAACACCCTGGGAGCGGATGGTAATTTGATATTCGTAATGTTCCTGATCGGGATTGCGATCGGCAGCTTCCTGAATGTGGTCATCGACCGCCTGCCGGAAGGCCAATCTCTGGTGCGGCCTCCTTCCCATTGCCCCAACTGTGGAAATCGTCTGGCGAGAAAGGACCTGATCCCACTGATTAGCTATCTCCGGTTGAGAGGTCGCTGCCGATACTGCCAGGCTCACATCCCATGGCGGCTTTTCTGCATAGAACTAGCAACGGGGATTATCTTCGCCCTTTTGTGGTGGCATTACGGCTCTGAAGCTGAATTCGCGATCATGGCTGTTTACAGTTGTATCTTCCTGGTGATCTTCGTCATCGACCTGGATCACTGCCTGATTCTGGACAAAGTAGTGTTTCCAGCGAGCGTCTTTGCGCTGGCTACCATCCCCCTTCGCGACGATATCACCATCACCGAATCGCTGATCGGCGGCGTCAGCGGCCTAGTCCTCCTTGGCCTGGTGGTCTGGGTTGTGCCGATGATGATTGGCCGTGAAGCCATGGGATTGGGAGATGTCAAAATGGCCCTCCTGATGGGGCTGGCAAACGGAGTTGCGGGGATATTCGTGGCCCTGTTTGTGGGCATCGTCACCGGGGGGCTGGTGGCTATCGCATTAGTATTGTTGAAACTGAGAGGACGAAAGGATGCCATTCCCTTTGGCCCGTTTCTGGCCATCGGAGCCATGACCGCCTTGCTATGGGGGAGTGATATCTGGGATTGGTATACCCATCCGTTCAACTAGTACTTGCTCAGATTGGTCTGCGTTATGGGCCTTTTCTTCCCCGATCCCCTTCGACAAGCTCAGGGCGAACGGGGAAGAAAAGGTGTTCCGTTCGTGGTGAGCCTGTCGAACCATCAGGCTCTCGAAGTATGAACGCATGGTATAGCGCATATTTGCAAGCAAGTACCAGCTTTGGAGGGAAGAGCTTTTCCGGCAATCCTTCTCGGAAAGGCAGGCCGTGCCAAGTTAGCGGATAGTAGCTCAGAGTCGAAACGCTTCACAACTTTGACCTTTTCACACTTGGAGCGTATAATCCAGATAGGTTTAAGAACTAGGGGTAAAAGATGTCAAGTCGATTTGATAAATTCACCGAGAGAGCCCGAAAAGTCCTGGCCCTTGCCCAGGAAGAAGCGCAGCGCTTCAACCATAATTACATTAGTACCGAGCATATCTTGCTGGGTATAGTGAGTGAGGGAACCGGCGTAGGCACAAAGGTTCTGGCCAATCTTGGCGTGGAACTACCGAAAATCAGGACGGCAGTCGAGTTCATCATTGGCCGGGGCGAAAGCAAAGGCCAGGGAGAGGTGGGGCTGACTCCGCGGGCAAAGAAGGTGATCGAACTTGCCGTCGATGAAGCCAGACACCTGAACCACAACTACATCGGCACAGAGCATCTGCTTCTGGGTTTGTTGCGCGAAGATGAAGGGGTAGCCGCAGGGGTGCTGGAAAGCCTTGGCGTCACTCTTGAGAAAGCCCGGGCAGAGGTTACGCGCTTCCTCAGTGAAAGCGTGCCGCAGCATCGCGCCGGGACCGGAGCTAAAACTGCTTCCAAAACCCCCACGCTCGATCAGTTAGGGATAGATCTAACTGCTGCCGCTGCCGCTGGAAAGCTCGACCCCGTTGTGGGTCGAGAGAAGGAACAGCAAAGGGTAATCCAGATACTCAGCCGACGCAGAAAAAACAACCCCGTTCTCATCGGAGAGGCAGGAGTGGGCAAGACGGCCATTGCCGAAGCGATTGCTCACCGCATTGCCAACGGCACCATCCCCGAAACCCTGCGAGGGAAGAGGCTGCTGACACTCGATATCGGAGCGCTCGTTGCCGGGACCAAGTATCGGGGAGAATTCGAGGAGCGCCTCAAAAAGGTCCTCGCAGAGTTGAAGGCGGCAGGAAACTGCATGCTGTTTATCGATGAATTACACACTCTCGTGGGTGCGGGAGCTGCAGAAGGCGCCGTTGATGCATCCAGCCTGCTCAAGCCCTCACTGGCGCGAGGAGAGATTCAATGCATCGGGGCCACCACGGCTAATGATTTTCGCAAATACATCGAAAAAGACACCGCGCTTGAGCGCCGGTTCCAACCTATTCGGGTGGAAGAGCCCAGTGTGGAAGAAACGGTTGAAATCCTCCGCGGAATAAAGTCGCGTTATGAAGACCACCATGAATTGATAATCAGTGATGAAGCTATTAAGGCTGCAGCTTCACTGGCGTCCCGCTACATACCGGACCGCTTCCTCCCGGACAAGGCAATCGATCTCATCGATGAAGCGGCTTCAAGGGTGCGGATTGACAGCCTAACGCCTCCGCTTCCGGTATCAGAACTGGAAAAGGCTCTCGAGTCCGTTCGCCGGGAGAAAGATCAGGCCATTGCCAAGCAACAATATGAGTTTGCCGCCGAGCTTCGAGATCGAGAGTTAAAGCTGGAAGAGAAGGTAGTCAAGGCGCAAAAGGATTGGAAGCAGGTCAAAACCGCCGGGAAAGTGGAAGTTCTCGAGGAAGATATCGCCAAAGTCGTCGAGATGTGGACGGGTATCCCGGCCACCAAACTGGCGGCCGATGAGACCAGCCGTCTGCTCAAGATGGAAGAGGCCTTGCACAAGCGCATCATCGGACAGGATGAAGCCATCGAACTGATCTCCAAGTCGGTCAGAAGAGCCAGGGCAGGGCTCAAAGATACCAGGAAGCCCATCGGAACATTTATTTTTCTGGGACCAACGGGTGTAGGGAAAACTGAACTGGTCCGGGCATTGGCTGAATTCATGTTCGGCAGCGAGGATGCCCTGATCCGGATCGATATGTCCGAGTTCATGGAGAAGCATGCCGTAGCCAGGCTTGTAGGCGCGCCTCCGGGGTACATTGGCTATGAGGAAGGAGGGCAACTCACCGAGGCGGTCAGACGTAAATCGTATTCCGCCATCCTTCTTGACGAAATCGAAAAGGCGCATCCCGACGTGTTCAACATCCTCCTTCAGATATTCGATGACGGACATCTCACCGATGCCAAAGGAAGACGCGTGGACTTCCGCAATACGATCATCATCATGACGAGCAACATTGGTGCGGAGACAATCAAGAAGGGAAGCGCCATCGGCTTCATGAGCCGCACGGATGAAACCAAGGTGGCCCAGGTTACATACGAGAAAATGAGGGATAAGCTGCTTGAGGAGATGAAGAAAACATTCCGGCCGGAATTCATCAATCGGCTGGATGGTGCGGTGGTCTTCCACTCTCTCACCAAAGAGCACATCCTTCAAATTGTCGATCTGATGCTCTCGCAAGTGCGAAAACAACTTAAGGAACAGGATATTGGACTTGAGGTAAGCACCCCGGCCAAGGAACTGCTGGCAGATAAGGGTTTTGATGCCGCTTTCGGGGCTCGTCCTTTAAGAAGGACGATTCAGACGATGATCGAGGATCCTCTTTCGGATATGATTCTTCGAGGCGAGTTCCATGTGGGGGACACGGTGCACATTGATCGGGAAGGCGAAAGCATTGTGTTCAGGGCAGCAGCTGTTCCGCTGGCGGTCTCGCCTGCTTAAATGAAAGATACAGCCGGATTTGCTGTAAGCAAGAGGGAAGCTAAATTAGCTTCCCTCTTTGGTATCGGAAACGATCCGTTCGTGCTGAGTTTGTCGAAGCATGAATGGATTCAACCAATTACCCTTCGACGTAGCTCAGGGTGACCGGAATTCAGGGCTATTAATCATGGCAAAAACAAAAACCGTCTTCTTCTGTCAGAATTGCGGCCATGAAAGCATCAAATGGATAGGCTATTGCCCTCAATGCGAAGCGCGCAACAGCTACGTCGAAAAGACGATTGCCACCACCAGCAGCGGTAAGCCATCGGCCACAGCGCAGGAACTCTCCCACATCTCGCTCGAGGATTCTCCCCGCTTAACGCTCCCGTTTTCCGAGTTCAATCGGGTGCTCGGAGGAGGAATTGTGCCTGGCTCTCTGATCCTGATCGGCGGTGATCCCGGCATCGGGAAATCCACTCTGCTGCTTCAAACAGCCTCAGCCATCGCCCAGAGAGAAAGCAAGGTCCTCTACGCATCGGGCGAGGAATCGGTTTCCCAGATCAAGCTGAGAGCAGACCGCCTGGGAGTAGCCGGGGAAAACCTCTTCGTTCTTCCCGAGACCAATATCGAAAACATTCTGGATCACGCCCGGAAACTCTCTCCGCAACTGGCTGTGATCGATTCCATCCAGACCGTCTATCTGGAAGGCGCCGGAGCAGCCGGGAGCATCACCCAGGTTCGAGAGTGCACCCTTCGCCTCATGGAGTGGGGCAAAACGAGCAATGTCCCGATTTTCCTGGTAGGACACGTCACCAAAGAGGGAGCCATCGCCGGACCGCGTGTGCTGGAACACATTGTCGATGTTGTCCTTTACCTGGAGGGAGAACGTTTCAGCACTTATCGGCTCCTTCGCAGCGTCAAGAACCGATTTGGCTCTACGAACGAGATCGGCATGTTCGAGATGAGAGATCGAGGCCTTGTTGAAGTGAGCGACCCGTCACAGGCGCTTCTCTCACAGCGAACCAGCGGATCTATCGGATCAGTGATTGTCCCCACACTGGAAGGGACCAGGCCGCTGCTGGTGGAAATCCAAGCATTGACCAATGCCACCAGTTTTGGATTGCCTCGCCGCACCGCCAATGGAGTTGACTTTAATCGGTTGCTGCTCATCGCTGCCGTCCTCTCCAGGCGAAGCCGCATTTCGCTGGCCAATCAGGATATCATCGCCAACGTTGCCGGGGGAATGAAGATCAATGAACCGGCAGCTGACCTTGGCATAGCTCTGGCCATTGCCTCCAGCTTCCGAAGCAAAGAAATCGATTCCAGACTGGTGGCTATCGGAGAAGTGGGACTGAGCGGTGAGCTGAGAGCCATCACACAGATGGGAAGGAGAATCGCCGAAGCAGCCAGGTTCGGATTTGAAACCTGCCTTCTTCCTTCCCCGATTTCTGCGGATTTCTCGCCACCAGCCGGGATTGAGCTTCGTCCGGTGGCCACGCTAACCGAAGCGCTGAAAGCAGCACTGGGCTGACACTCTCCAATTGACTTAAACCGGTCGCTCTGATATATTCTTTACAAACTTAAAGAGGATAATATGCCAACACGAGAACGCAGAACATTACGATTTGCTTATGGATTCGATGACATCGCCATAATTCCCGGTGATATCACCATTAATCCCGACCAGACGGATATCGGGTTCGACTTGGATAGTTTGCACTTTTCCGCTCCCGTCCTGGCCGCCGCCATGGATGGGGTGGTAGATCCGAAAATGGCCATCGCCTTCACCAAAATCGGAGGCCTCGCCGTGCTGAACCTGGAAGGGATTCAGACCCGGTATGATGACCCTGACGCCATCCTGGAGCAAATTGCCGTAACCCCTCAATCGGAGGTCACCGCGCTGCTCCAGAAAGTCTATTCCGCACCGATCAAAAATAACCTCGTCGGTGAGCGGATACAGGAGATCAAGAAGGGAGGCGGAGTGGCCGCCGTCTCGGTAACTCCGGCCCTGACCAAGCAACTCTATGGAATCTGCGGCGAGGCAGGAATGGATGTGCTGGTGGTTCAATCCACAGTTACTACCACCCGGCATATTTCCAAGAGTACAAAGGGCCTTGTTTTCTCCGAACTGCGCAAATGGGTCTCGACACCGATTATTGTGGGGAATTGCGTCAGCTACAATGTAGCCAAGGGTTTGATGGAAACAGGTATCAGTGCTGTTTTGGTGGGCGTAGGACCCGGGGCAGCATGTACTACCAGAGAAGTATTGGGTGTCGGCGTGCCGCAGGTCACCGCGACGATGGACTGCGCCGCTGCCCGTGACGACTACTTCCGCGAAACAAAGCGATACGTCCCCATCATCACCGATGGCGGCATTAGAGCCGGAGGTGACCTCTGCAAGGCTTTCGCCTGCGGGGCGGATGCCGTGATGCTGGGCTCGATCATGGTGCAGACGGCTGAAGCTCCGGGAAGAGGCAGCCACTGGGGGATGGCAACCCCTCATGGCGCACTGCCGAGAGGGACGCGGGTAAAGGTGCCCGTCAACAGCACTCTGCAAAAGACCTTGTTTGGGCCAGCCACCGTTACCAACGGAACCCAGAACCTGATCGGTGCGCTTCGTACTTGTATGGGAGTCTGCGGGGCCAAAAACATCAAAGAGATGCACAAGGCCGAGATCGTTATCGCCCCGGCAATCAAGACCGAGGGGAAGCAGCTCCAAAGACTCCAAGCTCAATAACAGGGCGATTTCAAGAGCCTGAATTCAAAGGGCGACCGTAATGGTCGCCCTTTCCTGTTATAGACATCTCTCCCGCTGAGTGCTAAACTTTAGCCACCTCATGCAACGGGGTGGTCATATGCGCGAGGCAATCCTCTATGAGAAGCTGCCCGGCTCCAGAGTCCGTTGCCACGTTTGCCAGTGGCGATGTCTCATCCAGCCGGATCAATATGGCCTCTGCCGGATGCGTCACAATATCGACGGCATTCTTGAGGTCTTGAACTATGGTGAGGTTTCCTCCGTAGCCGTCGACCCGATAGAAAAGAAACCGCTGTTTCACTTCCATCCCACAAGCAAGGTCTTTTCCCTGGGAAGCTGGGGCTGTAATTTCCGCTGTAAACACTGCCAGAACTGGCAGATATCCCATCAGACTCAGGATAAAGCAGACCGCGATTCACAGAATATCCCCCCCCAGGAAGCAATCCGGCTCACCAGGCAATATGGATGTAAAGGCATCGCCTGGACTTACAATGAGCCCTGCATCTGGCTGGAATATACACTGGATTCGGCAAAATTGGCCAAAAAGGAAAACCTCTATACCGCCTATGTGACCAATGGATTCTTCACCGAAGAGGCTTTGGACACCATGGGGCCTTATCTTGATGCATGGAGGGTGGATATCAAAGGCTTCAGCGACGCTCTCTACCAAGGGCTGGCCAAGGTGGTCAACTGGCGCAAAATTCTGGAAACAACCCGGCGTGCTCAAGAGAAATGGAAGATGCATGTGGAAGTGGTCACCAACATTATCCCCACGCTGAATGATGACGATGAGCAGCTTGAAGGGATCGCAAATTGGATCAGAGCCGAACTGGGAGAACTCACCCCCTGGCATGTGACGCGCTTCTATCCGCAATACCAGATGCTGGATCTTCCCCCAACGCCGGTATCGACCATCGAGCGCGCTTATGAGATCGGCAAGAAAGCAGGCCTTCGGTTTGTCTATGTCGGCAACATACCGGGACACCAGGGCGAAAGTACCGTCTGCTACTCCTGCGGTAAACTGGTGGTGGAGCGAGTGGGTTACCACACCAGGATCACCGGTCTCGACGGTTCTTCCTGCCAATTCTGCGGCGCGGATCTCAATTTCAGGAGATAGAGGAGGTTGCGATGGAAAGGAATCCGATAGCAGCGGGTAAGTTCTATCCGGGCACATCCTCTGAACTCGAAGCTCAGATAGAGACTTTGATCGACAACAATGTGCCCAAAGAGGAAGTCATCGGCCTGGTTTCACCTCACGCCGGATACATCTATTCCGGACCCGTAGCCGGAGCCACCTTCTCGCGCATCCAATTCACAGACACGTTCGTTATCATGGGGCCCAATCATTACGGAAGGGGAGCACCCTTCAGCATCATGTCCGAGGGCCATTGGAAAACTCCCCTGGGCAAGGTGAAGATCGATTCAGACCTGGGCTGTCGGATACTAAGGAACTCCAGCTATCTTGAGGAGGACATCGAGGCACATCGCTACGAGCACTCCATTGAGGTTCAGGTGCCGTTCCTGCAGTATTTCAAGAGAGACGTTCACATTGTGCCGATCGTGCTCGGCCTTGCCGAGGGGGCCATCTATAAGGATATCGGCAAAGGCATCGCGAAGGCGATCAAGGATTCCGGCAAGGGAGCGGTGATCGTGGCCAGCAGCGATATGACCCATTACGAGCCTCAGGCATCGGCCAAAAAAAAGGATGCCCGGGCCATTGAGGCCATCCTTGATTTGGACGAGGATGAGCTGCTCAAGAGAATCCAGGAACTCAATATAACCATGTGTGGGTATGCCCCGACGATTGCCCTCATCGCCGCTGCCAAGGAACTGGGAGCCACGAAAGCAACCCTTGTCAGGTACCAGACCAGTGGTGATGTTAGCCGCGACTATGAAAGCGTGGTAGGCTACGCAGGGATACTCATGAAGGGGTGAATAATGAGCGTGAAGAAGTCGCATCCCCTGGTGGAACTGGCCAGGCAATCGGTAGAGATGTATGTCCGCGATGGAGAGATACCCCGGCCGAAAGCATTAACACCGGAGATGGAGGAAAAGGGGGGAACATTTATCTCGATCCACAAAAGCGGACAGCTTCGCGGATGCATCGGCACCTTCCAGCCCACCCGACGCAATGTGGCCGAAGAGGTCATCTACAACGCCATCAACTCAGCCACCGGAGACTACCGATTCAGTCCGGTAACCCCTGAAGAACTTCCCGAACTGACCTACAAGGTCGATATCCTCACCGCACCAGAGCTGGTCAAAAACAAGGATGAGCTCGATCCCAAGAAATATGGGGTCCTGGTGGAATACCAAGGCAGGCGGGGAATACTCCTCCCCGACCTCCCAGGGGTAGACAGCGTAGACCAGCAGATTGAGATCGCCAGCGCCAAGGGAGGCATCCTGCCCACTGAACCGGTCAGGATTTACCGCTTTCAGGTCCGCCGTTTTGAAGAGGGCAAGCCATATCCAGATGAAGATTAGTAAGTCCTGATCAACTCCTGTCCCCCTCATCAGGGAAATCACCAGAGGGCACGACAAATCGTCAGGCCCCTATTGCCCCCAGTCAATCGACAACAGCCGCTGCAATCGCCACAGCAACGGTGAGAAAAGCGAAGGTGCCATGCCATTTGACCACGGATCGATCGATCCACCCACGGTGGATTGATACACCTCAGGCTGCGGTGAGGAAAGCCAGAACCGCAGTGGCAATGCTCAGAGACGTCTCCATTATTGCCTCCTTATAGATAGAGGTCGATGTGGCGGGAGCGAGGGGAGTCGAACCACCACGAGCATCGCGAGATACCCGCCAACGGTTTTGAAGACCGCGAGCACCACCGGGCACCATTCGCTCCCTAGATTCAAACATGAGCAATTTCCCGACGCCACATTGGGCCCAGAAAGGATTTTGCTAACCGTTTGCTAACCGAGACCTGTTCAATGCTGTCTTTCAGGCTCTCTTCAAATCGCAAGGCCGCTGCCTCTTGAATGCCTTCGGTCACATGACTGTACCTGTCCAACGTGATGCTTATCGTGCTGTGACCTAGCCTTTCACTCACAATCTTGGGATGGACGCCTTCCCGTAACATCAACGACGCGTGTGTGTGGCGCAGGCTCTTCAAGCTCAACTCGGGCTGGCCGATGTTCCGGGCGATGGTCTTGAAGCAGCGGGTAATGGTATAAGGCTTGATATAACTTCCGTCCGGCCGGGCGAAAACCAAGTCATTCGGTCTGAGCGGCAATCCAAGCTCCCGGCGAATGTTCTCTTGCGCTGCCTTATGTTCGCGCAACAGAAGCGCCACAGACGATGAGAGACTGATCAGCCGTTTGCCCCGCTTTGACTTGGGTTCCCGCAGGATAAATTCACCGTTGCGCAGCCGGTGAAGGCTCTCGACGACCGATAGGTGACACAGGTCCAAGTCAACCCGAGACCATTTCAAGGCCAGAATTTCGGATCGCCGCATTCCGGTGAATAAGTCGAGGTAAAATACCACGTAATAGGGCGATTTCTGGGCCGCCTGCAGGAACCGGGTCACATGATCATGCTCGACCGTCACCATTTCGCAATGCTTGGGCTGGGGCGGTGTGCAGGCTGAAGCCGGATTCCGGGCAAGAAGACCTTGACGAACCGCCGTTTCCAAGGCGACATGCAAGAGGTGATGGAAGTGCAGCACGGTCTGAGCACTTAGTCCGCCCTTACCATCAACCCGCCCGACCTTCAGGGCCTTAGTGTAATAGCTTTGGATACGGGCCGGCTTCAAATCGGACAGAGGAATTCTCCCAAATTCGGGCACCAGGTGCAGCCGGATGATCTCCGCGTAGCGATCGGCCACTTGGGGAGATAGATTCACACTATAGTCTTGAATCCATTGCGTCAGAAACTGGCCCGTTGTCAGCTTTGAAGGCGAGACATAGGCACCGGTGTCCATCTCGTGAAGAACATCGGCGAGTTTTGCCTCCGCTTGCTTGCGGGTTCCTTGAACCGTGAGCCATTGCTGCTTGCGCTTCCCGGTTTCATCCTTACCCTGGTTGATGACCAGGCTCCAGGATCCTTTGCTGCGTTTGACCAGGTGTCCGCGTGCCATGATACTCCCATTATATCCAATTTGCGGCCTTTGGTGTTACTTTGTCTTCTTCTTTCTTTTTGGAACCGGCAACGGTCCCCGCATTTCACATGGTTCAGATGTTTCTATCACGGTCCCCGCAAAGCTAACAAATAGCTTATCGTCCGGCTGGAGCTGTTTATAAGCCGACAGAAAAGCCTTCTGGTTCTGTTCGCTTTGCCATGGCGCGTACCTCACGGCCATACTGACATAAGGCTCATGTCCACCGACACGCAATTCAGCCAAGGCTTTGGCATTTTCGAACGGAATCTCTGGGCAACGGCTCGCAATCTCAATCAGCTCAGCAGCCACCTTCTGACGAGTAGCATTGCCATTTGCCTCCGTTATGTCAACAAAGGCCAGCACCCACCCCGCTATCTCTGGGGATACCCCCTTTTTGATCAAACTCTGCACCGTCCAAGTAGATCCCGTTCCAGGCTTCCCGCCGGTTTTGGGCAGTTCCGGGGCCTTGGCTTCGTGGGTTAGCTGGACTGCGGTTTGTTTCAGTGTGATGGTGCCTTCACGCACCCCTCTTTCCCAGAGATAGAGTGTTTTTTCATGACGCGGTGCATTCTCGCCGAATTCCTCCTCTAGTATTTCAAGAACGTCCGAACGTTTCTTCGTTTTACGAAGCTCTAATGCCCTCTTGACGATATCTTCATTGCGAACCCGTGTCATGATAACCCCTATCCTAATACATACTTATCTACTTGCCATATAAATTACTATGTAATGCAATCATAATTATCTAAATGCCGTTTACGAATTCTATATTATTGTTTTAGACTGGAACTGTCAAGACTTAGCAATACCTGAGGGAGGTTCATAACATGGATAAAGTTCTGTTAACTCTGGAGGAAACGAGACAGCAGTATATCCCAGTGGGCAGAAATCGTATCTATGAGCTGGCAGCCGAAGGCAAACTACCCATCATTCGCTTCGGAAGGAAAATTTTTGTCAACCGTATCGCCTTGGAAAAAATGCTTGCAGAGGCTGCAAGTTCTGTTCAGTAACCCGAGGGGAGAGCTTGGATAGGAGGTGTTGTGAATGTATGTAGATACACTCCCCAGGGAACTCTTGCCTCTTCCGAACTGGGTTGCATGGCGATTCGATCCCCCGCCTGAAGTAGGTGGAAAGCCCCGTAAAGTTCCCATCAACCCGAACACGGGTATGCCGGCCAGCACCATCGATCCGGCTACCTGGAGCACCTTCGCTGGGGCCAACGAGAGAGCCGAACAGGACAGACTGAACGGCGTTGGATTCGTGTTCACCAACAGTGGCTTCACCGGCATTGATTTGGACCATTGCGTCAGTGACGGAATCATCGAACCGTGGGTTGAACGGATCATCCAAGACTTCAACAGCTATGCAGAACTTTCCCAATCTAGCACTGGCGTTCACATTATCGTCCAAGGGAAGTTACCTCCAGGTGCGCGCCGGAAGGGCAATATCGAGGCTTATGATTCAGGACGTTACTTTGTGATCACCGGCGAACATCTTGAAGGGACACCGGTCACAATTGAGCCCCGTCAACCGGAACTGGCGGCTTTCCATGCCAAGCATTTGGGGAGTAACGGCCATGGGGAGGTTACTCCGGCCGCCGCCACAGTCACCATCACGATGGATGACCAAGAAATTGTTCGGCGAATGCTATCCAGCTCCAGTGGGGCCAAGATCAAGGCACTCATGGATGGCGACACCGCCGCCTATGGCGGCGATGACTCTGCGGCAGATATGGCTTTGTGCGCGCACCTCGCCTTCTGGTGTCAAAAAGACCCCGGACAAATGGATAGGCTGTTCAGAAGTTCAGGGCTCATGCGGGCCAAGTGGGATGAAAAGCGCGGGGCTGCGACTTACGGCCAACTCACTATTGCCAGGGCCGTTGAGGGATGCCGCCAAATCTACACTCCAGGTAACCATTCTTCCAACGCCAAAGAGACGTCGGAGATCAAGAATATACCACAACCATCCCGGGCCAAAAATCCGTGGGAATATGAAATTGCTGGGGGCGAGCTTTGTCTCGTAAGAAAGGCAAGAGATGGTGGAGAGTATTTGCAACCGCTATGTTCCTTTGACCCTAAGATCGAAGAGGAAATCATGCGTGATGACGGACTCAACACCGTTCGAGAGTATATTATCTCGGCCACCATGGACGGTGCCAATCTGCCCGCGGGTCGTGTATCCGAGGCAGACCTACAATCCGGGGCTTGGCCAAGGAAGCTGTGGGGCGCCCAAGCCAATGTCTATCCGGGGTCAACGACATCACAGCATATCCGGAGCTATCTTCAGTCTGGGCGACGGGGCACAACGGCCAAACCCATCTTCACCCATACCGGGTGGCGCCAAATAGGAAAACGGAATGTGTTTCTTTCAGCCTCTGGTGCCACCGGTCTCGAAGGCATTCAAGTCGAGCTGTCAGACCGATTAGCGCGCTACAGTTTGCCAACAGACTTCACTCGAATTTCAGCATGCGAGAGCATGAAAACCAGCCTGAAGTTCATCGAGCCCGGCTTTGGACAGCCCGGCGTAATGGTCCCGTTATGGGCAGCAATGTATGGATGTCCCCTTATGGAATTCATGGAACCCTCGTTCACGCTCTTCCTATGCGGCCAGTCGGGTGCCCTGAAATCAACGCTTGAAGCTCTTGCGTTGAACCACTTCGGCGAGTTCACCTATTTGAACCTACCGTCTTCTTGGGAGGACACGGCGAATCGCCTGCAATACAATTGCTTTGTCCTCAAGGATCTTCCTCTAGTTATCGACGACTGGGCACCGGCGGCAACCGTAGCGGCTCAGCGAGAACAGGAGCAGAAAATGGCCGCGATCCTCCGTTCCCAGGGCAACCGTCAGGGCCGCGGTCGGCTGGCAGCGGACGCCAGCCCAAAGGACACCTATGTTCCACGCGGGTTGGTGATCACGTCGGGAGAGCAACTTCCCCGGGGCGAGTCCAATGCAGCACGCACGTTCACGCTTGGCCTCCAGCGCGGTCAGGTGAATATGGAGATGTTGACAGAAGCACAACAGACTGCACACATGTACCGTTACGCCATGGCCCAATATGTAGTGTGGATAACATCCCATTGGGAGTATCTGGCCAAGTATGTGCCTGATCTCTTCTTTCAGGTGCGCGATAGCGCGCAAAAGGCTGGCCTGCACCTGCGCTTACCTGGGACTCTCGGCTGGCTATATGCATCGCTCGATGTAGCCCTGAGTTTCGCCCAGGAAGCTGGAGTGCTATCGGACAGCCAAAAGTCAGAAGTGCTCAATGCCAACTGGGAAATGCTGTTCCAGTTGGCTCAAGAGCAGGGCGAGCGAGTGAACTCGAGGCGTGCCGGGGTGGTATTCCTTGGAGCCCTGCAGGCACTGTTGAGTCAAAGCAAGCTGGTCCTGATCTCCAAGAAGTTCGCTGACCTTACAGAGATTTGTGGCGCTTTGGGAGAACCAGAGCCCCGAACATTGAAAGCCCATGAAACGTTTGTGGGTTGGGAAGATGCCGAGTACCTGTATTTGATCCCTGCCGTTACCTATGAACGTGTCTATTCGTTCTTGATGGCAGCGGGCCAGGCCATCACATCAAATCCGGACTCGGTGTGGTCAGACCTTCATGCCGGCGGTTACTCGGAATGTAATCCAGGTCGCGATACATTCGTTGCCAAAGTGGGCACGGGAGAAAAAGCCATCTCGAAGCGAGTCATCAAACTGAAGAAGAAGGTACTCGCAGACATGGAGGGGGCATGCCCCGATCAAACTGAGGGGGCCATATCCGAAAATTGGTAACGTGGTAACCCAGCCATGATCTGGAAGCTGTGAATGACTCATCTACATTCAACTCTTGGTTACCAGGAGTTACCGCAAAAGTAATGTGTCGAATTCAAATGGTTACCAAAAGTTACCAGAAGTCAGAACGGTTCTCTTGGTTACCAGACCCGGTAACCATTCAGATTCAAGTTACCAACCGGTTACCAGCAAAATTTGAAGCTATCGTGAATCCAGATGCGACTACTGGTTACCAGGTTACCAAAAATAATATATACCCTTGAGTTTTGTGCATCGAGATAGCCCAGCAGGGATACTGAGTTTTGGAGCATCAATATCATGGATAGTTCGATAGGGGAACACAGACGAGATGGCAATGAAGGTGCAGCAGTTGTAGGGGTGAACAGTCGCGTTTTGGTCGCCCCACTAATATATCTCGTATCGAGTGTCCCGTTTTGGGACAAGGTCCCAAGGTTCCCGAAAGGACGATCATAGTCGAGCTATCCAGGCGAAGTATAGGATTTCGATGGCAGTGAGTCATAGAGTGTGAAGCCGAAGGGATTATACACGGTCTCTTCTGATACAACGAAAAAAGGAGGGGGACAATGAGAAAACTCGGCAAGTTCAATGAGTCCAAGGCCAAAACCTTGTTGGTGGTAAAGGAGAACGAGACAAGCAATCTGCGCCGGTATCCGTGGGGTGATAAGAAGGTCAATGTCCTGACTATCGATGATGTTCATGAGTTATCCGGCGTGAGCATTCAGACACTCAGAAAGTTGATGCCTCGGTGGCACAACTGGGGGCTATTGGCACGAATTCCCGTCGCAGCCACGCAGCAGCCGCGGGGACGGGTGAAAACCTGCCGGTGTTTCAGAGAGCGCCCCGTGTGGGGCTATTTTTCTACTAAGAAGGGCTCCTCATGGTTGGAATTCTACGCCAGGGACTATTTGGATGTTCGTCGGTTTGAAGCTGAGATCAAGGATTGGCGCGACTTGGAAACCGAGCGACTGAAGGCTGCATTGCTTCCGGCAAATCCCGGAAACGACTCCAACCGGAAGGCCTAGACATCGGACTTCACGTGTCTCGACGATCGTGGCGGCGCTCACCTTTGATGTACGTGAAGTGATCCGGAGCTTGCGGATGAGTTCATAGCGTCTATCCGCTGTTCACCAAATAAAGGGGTCTCCAGAAGGGCATATCTCTCGAATCTGAAAAAACCACCAGAACCCGCACCCAACAAGGTAGTGATTCTTTGCTGATAGAGGTAGATTATGGAATTCGATCAAAAACTCCTGGAGCCCGGATGGGCTGGCGATCTGTCGCCAGAAGAACTGGCATTCATCAAAGGCAAGCTGAAGTCCGACCGGCGATTAAGGGCAAGGTGGGGCATGCCAAGGGGCACTGGTAAAGTGAACGATGAGAAAATCCGCTTGGTGGCAATCGGTGGAACCAATAGCCCTGAATTATCATCTCACAAACCAGTGGAAGGCGTTTTCCACGCACGACGAAATTTAGAACAACCGTCGCCCTGTACGATTCATCAACTCGCTCTTGTTTAAGCCGAAGAACACACCATTGTTATTCGCCATGTACTGGCTATCGCCACCACCATATCCATCATTTCCACCATCACCGTGGTGATCACTGCCATCATCACCCTCATCCACAATTTCCCTCTTTGGCGTGGGAAAAAGCCGCCGAAGTTACCGAAACTGCTACGGCGATCATGTACGTATCAGCGGCAATGGGAACAGGGGAACTACCGCTCGCGTCAAGGAGAGGTTCCCAAACGACGCAATTTTGAGAAACCCGGGGATATCTGCTGAGCGAAAACCTTGTGTACGGCAATGGTCAGAAGCAATGGCACGACCGTGGGTTTTATCATTAGTGTGAAGTGTCGGCTTCAGTGCATGTCCTCTGGGCTTTCAGACAATCATACAGAAGTAGTTTGCGCTCCATTCAGGGACCGCAATCCCCCGTAGCTACCACAGCGTTTTGGTAAAAATGGATGTCTCACACGGACTTCCTTCCCCTCTGTCAGTTCTGCTGAGATCACCCTTCCACATGTAGCGTGGTAATGGTACGAATCTCCCGTTTTGACTGCTAGGACCTTGGGGGGTATAATGATTGCAGCCTATACTAGGGAACCTCTGATCAAGTCCGTCGAAAAATAAATTCAGCGGAATTCCCTCAATAAAATAACGTCGAAGTGTGGGTTTTCCGTGGTTCCGCTCTCTGAATAACCCCTTTTCAGGGGAAATCCTGTCTGC